>CAYOUP010000028.1:0-16542 GCA_964407125.1 uncultured Hyphomicrobiaceae bacterium
ATAGGACTGCCGCGCTTCTTCGACATCTGCCGCTTCGGAGAGAATGGCGATATGGGCAAGGCTTTTATCCTGCGCCGCTTGTTTCAGCTGGTCGAAAGCGGGCTTGAGCCGCTCCAGCCATTGATTGAAATTGGCTGCGGTAAGCCCGGCCTGTCCGATGACGTTTTCGAAACACCGGGAAGAATCTATCTCAACGGTCATGGCCAGCGTTTATCATCCACGTGGCGGGGAATTCGAAACGGCCGGTTTATCCGACGTTTCAATTCCATCCGGTTGTCCTACAATGGTGATAAACATATCCTTGGGATCAATCAATGATGCTGCCTTCTTGACATCGGCGAGTTGCACAGATTCGATCAGCCCATTTCGCTTTTCGATATAGTCGATCCCGAGGTCTTCAAGCTGAACCCAAAGCACGATGCTGGCGACGCGCATGCTCGAGCTGAAGCGCAGCGCATATGAGCCTGTGAGGTAGCGCTTTGCGTCTTCAAGTTCTTCCTCGGTCGGTCCGTTCTTCGCGATATCCTCGAGCACGGATTTGACGACTTCGATCGACTCGCGGGCACGTTCGTTCTTCGTCGCGACGCCGCCGAGACAAACTCCGGCGTGCTCAAGCGGATTGAGATAGCTGTAAGCCGAATAGGCCAGACCGCGTTTCTCGCGCACTTCTTCCATCAGCCTGGAGCTGAACCCGCCGCCGCCGACAATGTAGTTCAGCACATAGGTGGCGTAGAAATCGGGGTCATGGCGCAACGGTCCGGGAAAGCCGAATGTGACAACAGTTTGCGGCGTCGCCATTGGTACGACGATCTGACTTCCAGCGATTTTCCAATTGGCTTCCGGAATCTCCGCAAGCTTGGGATTTTCGGGTAGATCACCGAAAATAGTATCGAGAGCGGGGGCAAGCTGTTCCGCATTGATATCACCGACAACCGCAATCTTGAGGTTGGAACGGGCGAATGTATTATCCACATAGCCGTTGAGATCCACCGGCGTAATAGCATCAAGACTTGCTTCAGTCCCTTTTTCGGGATTTCCGTAAGCATGGTCTTTAAAGACATTGGCAAACCAGGTCTGTCTCGCCACTGTCTCAGGATCTTCGCTGTTCGCCTTGATGATCGAGTGGATTTGCTGACGGACGCGGTCGACCGCGTCCTGATCCATGCGTGGACTCGTCAAAGCGAGCCTGAGAAAGCGGAATGCCTCGTCCCTGTTTTCCGATAGCGTCTTGATACCGCCGGTAAAAGCGTCCGCTGAGGATTCGAAGGACATATCAATCGCCAGTTCCTGAAGTTTTTCCTGAAACTCCTGGCTTTTAATGTCACCCGCGCCCTCATCCAGCATACCGCTGACAAAATAAGCCAGCCCTTCCTTGCCGGCGGGGTCTTGTGCACTTCCGCCGTGAAAACCGAACTGCATGGAGAGCATGGGCAAGGTATGATCTTCCACGAGCCAGGCTTCGATACCTTTTGGGCTGACAACTTTCTGTATGTTCATCGCTAAGCTTGGGGAGGAAAGCAGGGAAACGGATAATAGCAGGCTGGCCGAAAAGAGTCCCGGCAGACGCATGACGCCTCGGAGCGCCTTTGAAAGAGGCAAACGCATTTGACAATCCTACTGAATATTCGGTTTCGGCTTCGAGGTGGCGACTTCCGTTGAAGCCGTTTTTTTCGGCGCTTGCCGCAATTCACCGGTCACGGACTGTTCGGGCACGAGATGTTTGTTCGCAGCTGACTTGATGTCTTCAAGCGTAACCGCTTCCAGCCGTTCGGCGCGCTTTTGCATATCCTCAATCGTCCTGCCGATCGCCAGCGCCCAGCCATAGGTCCGCGCCAGATTGAACTGGCTATCTTCGCTGTACACGAGTTCGGCGATCATTGACTTGCGCGCACGATTGAGTTCGGCCTCGGTTACGCCATTCTCTTTGACGTCGTCTATAACCCTGTCAATCGAAGCTTCCAAATCGCCAAGCGTGGCCTCTCCCTGCGGTATGGCGTACAGGCCCAAACGCCCATAATCCACGGCATCGGCGGAGAACCATGCCCCTGCGGAGGATGCAATTTTTTCCTTGACGACAAGCTGACGGTAAAGCCGTCCGGTATTATTCTCCCCCAGAATCGAGGCCAGAAGAGACAGGGATTCAGCGTCGCGTCCTTTTGCGGTCACATAGCTCGGGCCAAGATAATGCCGTGAAAGCTGCTCCTGCGAGACACGCTCATCCGAGAGCACAACCCGGCGCGGCGCCGTATGTGCGGGCTCCTGGACACGTTTGCGCTCCGTGAGGGTTTTCGACGGCGTTACCTTACCATACGTCTTCTTCGCAAGCCCGATCACCTCATCCGCATTCACATCGCCAACAACCACCAGAATGGCATTATTCGGCGCGTAATAGCGCTTGTAGAAAGCGATTGCGTCTTCCCGGTTCAGCTGCTTGATTTCATGCTCCCAGCCGATGATCGGGATGCGATAGGGATGGGCAAGGTAAAGCGCGGCGGTCATCTGCTCGGACAATATGCTGCTCGGATCATTGTCCACACGTGAGCGGCGCTCCTCCAGCACGACATCGCGCTCGGTCCGCACATTTTCCTCATCAAGGATCAGGTTGGACATACGGTCAGCTTCCATTTCCATCACGAGCGGCAGGCGGTCGGTGGCGACGCGCTCGAAAAAGGCGGTGATATCCTGCGAGGTAAATGCATTGTCCTGGCCGCCATTGCGGGCGATGATCTTTGAGAATTCACCGGGACCGATGGTTTTTGTCCCCTTGAACATCAGATGCTCAAGGAAATGGGCGATGCCGGATTTGCCGGGCACTTCATCCGCCGCGCCGACCTTGTACCAGACCACATGGCTGACAACGGGCGCACGGTGATCGGGGATGACCACCACCTTGAGGCCGTTATCGAGCGTCGTTTCCGTGATTTTGGAAGAAGTATCGGCGTAGCTTAAGGAGTAGTTAACATTTAACGCCATCATCAAAGCCAAGAGAAAGGGAAGCCCCCGTTTCCTCACCATCATAAGCTGAACCTGCCTAAAATAACACTTGTCAGTAGGTGTAACGTGATGACTGCAAAATCATCAAATTGGACATGCCCAAAAGTTAACTGACACCTGCCCAGTTAAGGTTAAGGCAGCTAACGCCTTATCATGTTCAACTTATTGTTCGTCAGCAGGTCCGCCGCCGATAGCCTTGTTTACCGCTTCGAAAAAGCCGGACTGGCAGCGTTGCTCCTTACCGACGTTCTTTTCGAATTCGTCGATATTGCCACCGTCCCATTTGCCGTTCTTGCAATATTCTTCGCGAGCAGCAGTCTCAGCCTCTTCCTTGCGCTTTTTCTCGACTTCGGGGTCTACCGGCCAGTTCTGCGCCGGGGCTGCTGACGCCGTCGTGGTTTCGCCGGGCTTTGGCAGCTTGTCCGTTGATGGGGGTAGAACGATACCGGAGCGTTCCGGTAAATCTGCGTCCGGCTCTTTCGCGTTCAGATTGATCCCGACTGCTTCCAGAGCGGGCGCATCGTAATACACATCGCCCCCGCCGCATCCTGCGATGCTGAAGCTGAGTGCGGCCGGAAAAACTACGCAACGGATCAGATTTTTGATGGTCATCCGATCTCTCCCCCGAAAGATTCGATCATTGCACTAGACGCTTTTTGAGACTTTTGTATGGCTTGGAGCGATCCAGTCGATCAGCAACCCAAGTACACCGAGCGTAATAGCGACATCGGCAATATTGAACACGTACCAGTAATAGCCTGCATAGTGAAACGAAAAGAAATCCGCAACAGCGCCATGCACAGTTCTGTCGATCAGATTTCCAAGCGCGCCGCCGGTAATCAGCCCGATCGACGCCGCGATCAGGCGTGAGTGTGCATAGGCTAGCCAAATGGACAGCGCGATTACGGCGATGAGCGAGAAACCGGTTAGCAGATAGCGGCCCAAATCACCATCCTGCGGCAGTTGTCCAAAGGAGATTCCGGGATTCCAGAGCATGACCAGATCGAGATATGAGGTCACGGCGACTCGGCCACGGTTCCCGATCTCATAAATCTCGATCATCCAGTATTTATTCAACTGATCGGCTGCGAGAGCGAAAAAAGCGGCGAGCAGTCCAAAGCCGCTATAGGCGCCCCACAGGCGAAGTTTGCTGATCATGCGTCCAATAGCCCTCCGTGCCCACGGAAAGATTGTACTGAAAATGGTCCCGAAGCGATCTCGCCGCAATAGCCGGGTTATTCTGCCGGGTCAAGCTGCTCCTCAGCTTCGGATTCATTCAAGCATGTTGTTCCGTCGGCATTTTTGCGCCCCCGCGCCTGAAATCTTTTGACCAGCAACATGCAGGCCGGTAGCAGCAGCAGTCCGGCAACCATCGCCGCAATCAGGGTCGTCGCGCTCAATCTGCCGAACAGACGCAGGGATGGCAGGTCGGAGAAAACGGTGACCGCAAGCCCACAAGCGAGAACAATGCTTGTGACGATCAGCGCCGGACCGATGAGTGTGGCGGCGCGCGCCGTCGCCTCTTCCGGCTTACAGTCGAGTTTTCCTTCGAGCCGCAGCCTGTTCAGATAATGGACCGTCGCATTCAGGCCCAGACCGAACGCGACGGTCAGCGCGATGATGCTGGCGAACTGCAGACCTTCACCGGTCAATGCCAAGGAAGCGCCCGAGACGAAAACCGGGAACAAACCCGGCAGCAAGCTTACAATGCCGATCAGCACGGAGCTGAACGCCAAACCGATAACTGCGGAAACGAAGATCATTTCCGCCGTCAGCATCCTGTTGATCTTCTCGATCATCGAGCCACTGTTTCGCGCGGCCAGAACGGACAGGCCGCTCACATATATACCATAGTCAGGATAAGCGGCGCGGATCGGCTCAAGCCCCTTTTCCAGCGCATCAACGGTTGGCAAAAGGTCATTTGCATCGATATCCGGGATGCGCCCGGTCACAACGGCGGCGTCCTGTTCTTTTGTCAAAAAGCGCTGTGTCAGGTGGTCCGGCAGAAGCGAAACATATTGCTGGAGCGTGGCGACGTCGTTCTGCCCGTTTTCGGCTAGCCAGCGCACGAGCGTCTCGAGTGACCAGACATTGCCAACTCCGGCCTGATGCTCCACGAGGCGGTGTATTTTCGCGATCAGCTCCAGCGCCTGCGGATCATAAATCGTCACGCCATCGGGCAGATCGACCATGACATCGACAGGATTCGCGCCCGTCAGTTTGGTATCGAGACGGCTCGACGCCTTGATCGCCTGTTCGCGGTCAGGCACCTGATCCGCGAGGCGGTAACGCGGTTGCAGTCCGACATGCGCAATGCCGAGAATGATGGCGAAAACCAATCCGGCCCCGGCAAAAGCCAGCGGACGGCTCGTAACGTAGGTGGCGATATGGGTCGACCAGCGTCGCAGAAAGCTGACCGGGCCGTCATTCCGGTTGAGATTGGCGGCCAGTTTTTCCGTATTGCCAAGCAGGAACATGGCGACGAGAGGCAGCATGACGATCACGGCAATAAACGCAACGCTCATGCAGATGACGCCAGCCGTTCCGAATGTCTGGATCAGTGCGGAATCGGCAAATGTCAGCGCAAAGAAGGACAGCCCGGCCGTTGCGCTGCTGAGAAAACACCCCGGTCCAACGACGAGAAGCGCATACCGGATAGCGCCGATCTTCCCGTCGCCCGCGAGCACGCGTTCGCGCATCGCAAATGTCATCTGCATGGAGTCGGAGAAGGCCATCACCATCGTCAGCGGCGCGATCACATTGAGGAACAGATTGAGCCGGAAATCGGCCCATCCGAGCGCACCGAGGGACCACAGGATAGCGACAGCCGGAGGAATGATAGCAATCGCCATGAAGGAAAAATGCCGGAAGAAGATCATCGCGATGATGATACCGATCAGGAACCCGACGCCATTATAGATAATCCGGTCATGCTCGACGGCATCGCGGATTTCCTGCTGCATCACTGGCGCGCCAGCGAGCTGAACGCTGAGCCCCGTGTCGGTCAGAGAGCCGGTCACGGTATCGGAAATATCGGTGATCGTTTTCTTCAGCCCGTCGGAGCGGGCAATTTCCGGATCAAGCGCGATTACGATCAGGGTGAGCTGACCATCTGTCGACAGAAGCTTGCCGTCGAGAATGCGGTTCGCCCGCACATTGCGAATCAGCTCGTTATAGGCCTCACCCTTCGGGAATTCGAAGGGGAAAAGCGGCGGCGGCAGCTTGCCCGGCTCAGGCGATGCGCGCGCGGAAAAAAGCGAAACCAGGCCACGCAAGCCTTCGACGAACTGCAATTCGATAACCGCGCTGCGCAGCGCTGAAAGCGAATCGCGCTCCAGAAGCCGTGGCCCCTCGATCACGACAAGGACGTCATATTCGCTGGAGGGGAAGCGCTCGGATAAGGTCTGGAACTGCCGGTAATCCTCGCTATCGGAACGGAAAAGCTCGGACAGCGAATCGTCCACCTGCAAACGGTTCATTCCAAATGCAGCCAAGCCGGAAAGGATGAGGGCCGCCGCTAACGTTATCCATCGAAAACGCAGCGCAATCAGCCCAATGCGTTCCAATCCCAGGCTGAAGGAAACCGACCCCTTAGACACAGCGTTACCCCCCCGATATATAGTGTCTTGCCTTTATCGAACGCCACAATTCCTAATCAGTTAGTCTAATTCGCGCGTAAGAGGCAAGGCAAGGCTGGCGCACCTCTTGATAAGTGGACGCTCGTTCAGCTCTCCTGGTTCGAATGAAGCAGGAAATGAACGGCTGTGTCGCCATAGACGCGCCGGTCGAGCAGCGAAAAGCCGGAAGGCGGTTGAAAGTTAGCGTTTGTGCGCTCCTCGACGACAGCAATGGCCGCATTTTCGAGCCATTCTCCCTTGCTCGCAGCTCGGAGGGCTCCTTCTGCGAGCCCCTTGCCATAGGGCGGGTCGGCGAAAAGCAGATTGAATGGCCTCAGCGTACCGATAAAGCCGAGATCGGTCGCATCGCGGCGATAGAGTTTCGTTGTCCCCATCTGGCCCACAGCCTCGATATTGCGGCGGATAAGCCCGCGTGCCTCGGCGCTGTCGTCGACGAAATGCGCGTAGGACGCCCCTCGAGACAGCGCTTCCAGCCCCAGCGCGCCCGTTCCGGCGAACAGATCGAGCACGCGCGCGCCGTCCAGATCGAAATCCTCGATGCCGTGGCTCAATATGTTGAAGATCGATTCGCGCACGCGGTCGCTGGTCGGGCGAATGGCATAGCTTTTCGGGGCGGCGAGGGCGGTTCCGCGAAAACGTCCGGCGACGATTCTCATTTTGCCGGCTGCTTTCCTGGGCGATTGTTCCGTTTTGGCACAGGACGTTTGCGCGCCGGTTTACGCGTTTCCGAGCGCTTTGCAGTACCGCCGCCGCTTCGTGGGCTTGCAAGACCAAGCTTTTCAGCCAGCGTGCTGCCGATCTGCTCGGCCAGAATACGGCGTTTCACTTCCTCAACGACACCGGTTTCCATATCGCCAAGCTGAAACGGCCCGAACGAGACGCGTATGAGACGCCCCACCTCTAGGCCGAGATGCTCCATGATCTTGCGCACTTCGCGGTTCTTGCCCTCGCGCAGTCCCAAAGTAAGCCAGGCATTCGTGCCCTGCGTCCGGTCCAGCTTCGCATCGACGGGACCATATTTGATACCATCGATTTCAACGCCTTCACGAAGCCGGTCGAGCGCGGCCTGGTCTACCTTGCCATGCACGCGGACACGGTAACGCCTGACCCAGGCCGTCGATGGCGATTCCAGATGCCGGGCCAGATCGCCGTCATTGGTCAGCAGCAGCAGACCTTCCGTGTTCAGGTCGAGCCGTCCAATGGAGATCACGCGCGGCATTTCTTCCGGCAGCGCCTCGAAAACCGTTGGCCGGCCTTGAGGATCGCGATGTGTCGTCACCCGGCCCTTCGGCTTGTGATAACGCCAGAGCCGGACTTCGCTCGGAGCCTGAAGCGGCTGACCGTCGATCAGGATCCTGTCCTTGTCCGTTACATTGACCGCCGGTGTATCGAGCAACTTACCGTTCAAGGTTACCCGCCCCTCGGCAATTATCTTCTCCGCGTCCCGGCGCGAACAGAAGCCCGAACGTGCAATTGCCTTGGCGATTCGCTGGGTTTGCAAGGAATCTTGCATGTGGGTTTCTTGGCGAGAACGCATCTTTGCCTCTTTTATATTGCTATAAGTACTACAAATTGATTCTTGAACACGGGGAAGACACATGCGCCGCGACCGGATCATAAAGGCAGTCAACACCTTAAAGGATGCGCTTCAGGCCGCGCAAATCCGTGAATTGCTTCGGGCTGCGCGCAACGGGCAACAGGCTGAAGGCGTCAACAGAACACAGAAAATCCTTCTCGCCTACAATGTCTTCATGCGCCACTATCAAGAATTCGACGAAGAAGAAAAGGAGATGATGTCCTTTTTCGGCCTGACGCCGCTTCTCGATATTCAGTTCTGGTCGGCGCTGATCGACGGCGAGCAGTCCGTTTCACGCAAGATCATGGCGGATGTCGACGTCGGTGCATACAATGTCATTTTCGTCATGCCGAAACTCCGCGAATTGCTGACGCGCGAGACAGATCGCGAGCAGCTCATCGTCGCCGAGCCGGGCGGGGAAGATCAGGAAATCAAGCGCCTGCGCATCCTTGTTGCTGAACGTGACCGATCCTTGACCGATCCGCACGTCATCATCAACGTCATGCGCTCGCTGGACGAATTCTACGAAGGCATGGCGTCGCTTCGCGGGGGTGAGCATCCTTCGCTATCGGTCGGTGCGATCGACTCCGGCAGCGCGAAGAGCTTTGATTTCTTCGGCGCGAGCGGCATCGTCGATGAAATTACCGAGCTGCTGATCGCAGTCTGGGATCGCATCAAATATTCGGCAGAGGAAAATTTCCGCTACCAGATCGAAGTCGCCATGATGGCGGCCGGCTTCATCAATCGCGTCAAGGACGCACAGACTGCGAGCCGCGTGAACGAGGATCAGGGCCAGCGGATTACGCGCTCGGTCGCAAAGGCGATCGAGACGCTGTTCCGCTCCGGCGCTTATCTTGACGATATGGACGAGATCCGTGAAATCCGGGCGAGCAAATTTCTGATGCCGAAGACCCAGCTTCTGGAATACCGCCGCGAAGAAGCGCGCGTTGAATTCAAGGCGCTCGAAATGCGGGACGGCCTTGAAACCGGGGACAAGGCGCAACCTTTGACTCGTGTTGAAGACAACCCTGAACTTGCAAAGGCCGCAAGCGAACCGGACGCACCGGCCACCAAGACTGATTTGAACGGCAGTGGCGGTAGCGATCCTGGAAAGACCTCGACAGCCTCGGCGCCAGCCAACGACACGGCTGATGATGACGACAAGGCCAAGGCCCCTGCTGCCTCATCAAAATAAGTGGCAACAGCATTGGACATATAAGCCTCAAAGCGCCATTTCCTCATCATGACTGGACAGTCCTTCATGGAGATGGCGCTGGAGGAAGCGCGGGAAGCAGCCAATCGTGGCGAAGTTCCTGTCGGTGCCGTACTGACATCGCCTGATGGATGTGTTCTGGCGCGCGACGGTAACCGGACTTTGGAATTGCGCGATCCAACCGCCCATGCCGAGATGCTTGTCATTCGCAGCGCATCGGACGCACTCCGGAGTGAGCGGCTCATCGGTTGCCATCTCTATGCGACGCTGGAGCCATGCACCATGTGCGCGGCGGCGATTTCCTTTGCCCGTGTCGAGCGTCTCTATTTCGGGGCCTTTGACGAGAAGGCTGGGGCCATCGAAAATGGTATCCGCTTTTTTGCAAGCCCGACCTGCCATCACGCACCGGACGTCTATGGCGGTATCGCCGAAACAGAAGCATCAGCGATGCTGAGGGAATTTTTCGCCGCACGCAGGACTTAGGCTGCAAGCACCGCCTCGCAGGCCCGTTTGAACTCGTCCTTGATGGCTACAGATGCGGCGCAAATCTCTTGATATTTGTAAAACTCAAGAACGCCGAATTGGCCCATATCCGGACGGACAAAGATATCAGGCTTCTTTCTTTGCAGCTTCTCATTGACGATGGAACGCATCGTAATCTGTGTCGCGCCGATAATCACGTCGATGAAGGAGGGAACCTTGTCCTCATGCTTCGGCCCCGCCGTGACGTCGACTGCGGCGGTGATCGCAACATTTCCGCAGAGCAGATCGAACGGCACGACGTTCACAAAACCACCATCGATCAGGACACGCCCGTCCAACTGTACAGGCCGGAAAATCGCGGGCAGTGCACAGCTAGCGGCAACGGCCGGAACAAGCGGACCGTGGCTGATTACGTGTTCGCTTTGCTCGTGAAAATCGGTCGCAACGGCAAGAAAGGGGATTTTCAGCTCTTCAAATGTCTTCGGCATAAATACTGGTAGCAAAGCGGTAATGATGTTTTCTGCTGAAAAGGGCGAGCCCGTCATAGAACCTTTCGAGGTGAACCAGTTATCGTTCCAATGAGAGAACAGTTTACGCAAGACAGCGGTGCGTTTCAGGAAGAGATCATCGCAATAGGCTCGGATATCCTTGCCGCTCATGCCGGATGCGTAAGCACTGCCAATAAGCGCGCCTATGCTCGTTCCCGAAATGATCGCGGGCCGTATCCCAAGTTCGTCGAGCGCCTCAAGCATCGCGATATGAGCGAAACCGCGTGCACCGCCGCCGCCAAGTGCGAGGCCAAAAGAGAGATCTGCCGGAGTGACCGGCGTCGCTTCAGGTGAAGAGTGATTTATGGTTTTCATTCAAGTTCAGCCAAAAAACTGTTCTATTGCCACTGCTGTCGCTTCAGGATTTTCCTCGGGCAGGAAATGGCCGGCCGCGATGGCGTGACCGGTCACATCGGTGCACCATTCACGCCAGATTTCGAGCGGCCCGGATGTATTGCTGGGAATACCCTTATCACCCCAGAAAACTGCCGTTGGGCACTGGATTTTCTGCCCGGCGCCGTAATCAGCTTCGTCCGCAGCCAGATCATATGTCGCACCAGCCCGGTAGTCCTCACAGGTTGCATGAAGACGCTCCGGCTCGCTAAAAAAGCTGCGGTAATGCGCCAGCGCTTCCGGTGCAAAGATAGACAGGTCGCCGGTCCCGCCCCATTGGGCCAGCTTGTTGTCCATCCAGCCGAGCGGGTCCTGTCCGATCATATTCTCCGGCCACGGCGCGGCCTGCGCCATGAAGCTCCAGTGAAACGCCTTCAGGGCCAGATCGCGATTGAGCCGGTGCCACATGGCATGGGTCGGCACGATATCCAGCAGGATAAGCCTTTCCACGCGGCCTGGATGATCCAACGCGAAACGGTAGCCGACGCGTGCACCACGGTCATGGCTGCAAATCAGCAGCTTGTCATGGCCGAGCAGATCGGCGATCTCGACGAAATCCTGCGCCATGGCGCGCTTGGAATAGCTGAAATGGTCCGGCGTGTCGGCAGGGATCGAGCTTTGCCCATAGCCACGCAGATCGCAGATGATCAGCCGGTATTTCTTTGCCAGCCGCGGGGCGACACGATGCCAGATCACATGGGTCTGTGGATAGCCATGCAGCATAAGAACGGGCGGCCCCTCTCCCCCGATGCGTGCAAATATTTCCCCGCCACTGGTTTTGAAGCGTCTTGTCTCGAAGCCGGGAAACAGATTAGGCAGATCAGTCATTGCGGGCCTCGCGTTCAACGGCGCGCCAGCCGATATCACTCCGGTAGAAGCCTTCCGGCCAGTCAATTTTCTCGATTGCGGCATATGCGCGGTCCCAGGCCCGGCCTACTGTCGCGCCTCGGGCCGTTATGTTCAGAACGCGCCCGCCATAAGCGAGTATACGCCTGCCATCAGCCTTTGTGCCAGCATGAAACACGGTCACGCCTTCGAGGCTCTCCGCTTCTTCAAGGCCCTTGATCTCCGAGCCTTTCTGATAGGAACCGGGATAGCCTTTCGTCGCCATGACGACCGTTATCGCCGCATCGTGGTGCCAATCAAACTCGATCTTGCCGAGCGAACCATCTGCAACGGCAAGCAGAGCAGGTAACAGATCCGATTTGAGCCGGACCATCAGAACCTGACATTCCGGATCGCCGAAACGCGCATTATATTCGATCAATTTCGGCCCGCTCTCATTGATCATCAACCCAGCATAAAGCACACCCTGATAACTAATCCCGCGAGCACGTAATCCATCGACGGTCGGCAAGATAATTTCGTTCATGATGCGGGCTTCCATTTGCGGCGTCAGGACCGGTGCAGGCGAATAGGCCCCCATACCGCCCGTATTCGGCCCCATATCGCTGTCAAAAGCGCGTTTGTGATCCTGCGCACCGATCATCGGAACTACCGAGCAGCCATCGCAGAGAGCGAAGAAGCTCGCTTCCTCGCCGCGCAGAAATTCTTCGATGACGACTGATGCGCCCGCTACGCCGAAAGCGCCTTCAAAACAGTCTCGCAGCGCAGCCTCTGCTTGTTCGGCGGTTTCAGCCACGGTGACGCCTTTACCGGCAGCGAGACCGTCCGCCTTGATCACGATTGGGAGCGGCTGGCCGCGCAGATAGTCTAGCGCAGGCTCCAGCGCTTCGAAACAGGCATAGGCGGCTGTCGGAATGTTGAATTCGGCGCAAAGCTCCTTGGTGAAGCTTTTGGAGCCTTCAAGCTGCGCGGCTAGCCTGTTTGGGCCGAACGTCAGAATCCCTGCTCCGCGCAGATCATCCGCCAAACCGGCGACGAGCGGAGCTTCAGGGCCGACGACCACCAGCCCGATGGATTTCTCATCACAAAACTGGATAACAGCCTGATGATCCGCCACCTCCAGCGCAACACACTCGGCACAATTGGCGATCCCGGCATTTCCCGGTGCACAGTAAAGATGCGTCAAATCCGGGCTTTTGCTGATTGCCCATGCCAGCGCATGCTCGCGTCCGCCCGATCCGATTAGAAGTACGTTCATCTCAGCCCATATTTAGTGGTTTACCGCGATGATTCCCTAGCAAGAATCGCCTTAATGTTGCACCTTGATATACAGGATTGATAGACGGAAGCGAATGAGCGAGCCCCGGATCAGCAATATTGCCGAATATACGGTTTCCGAACTCTCCGGCGCGGTCAAGCGGACCGTGGAGGATACATTCGGCTATGTGCGTGTGCGCGGCGAAATTTCCGGATATCGCGGCCCGCATTCATCCGGCCACTCCTATTTCGCGCTGAAGGATGACCGCGCCAAGATCGATTCGGTGATCTGGAAGGGCATTTACGCCGGAATGGAGTTCAAGCCCGAAGAGGGCATGGAAGTGATCGCAACCGGGCGTCTGACCACCTATCCCGGCAAGTCCAGCTATCAGATTATCATCGAAAAGCTTGAGCCCGCAGGCGTCGGTGCGCTGATGGCGCTGCTTGAGGAACGCAAGAAACGGCTGGCAGCGGAAGGGCTTTTCGACGAGGCGCGCAAGCGTCCGGTGCCGTTTCTGCCCAATGTCGTTGGGATCGTCACGTCTCCAACCGGCTCCGTCATTCGCGACATGCTGCATGGCTTTACAGAGCGCTTCCCGGCCTGCGTTCTGGTCTGGCCGGTTCGTGTGCAGGGAGAAACCAGTGCGGCTGAAGTCAAGGCTGCTGTTGAAGGTTTCAATGCGCTCGGGCCTAATAGCCCGGTTCCGCGCCCGGATGTGCTGATCGTCGCGCGCGGTGGCGGCAGTCTTGAGGATCTCTGGGGTTTCAATGACGAGGAGCTGGCGCGAACGGTAGCAGCCAGCGCAATTCCCGTCATTTCGGCGGTTGGTCACGAAACCGACTGGACCCTGATCGACTTCGTCGCCGATGCCCGCGCGCCGACCCCGACCAAGGCGGCGGAATGGGCCGTGCCGAAACATGGCGAGCTGATCACCCGTATGGATGAGTTGAGCCTGCGTCAGCGCCAGGCGATCAACCGGCTGATTGAGGCCAACCGCTCCGATTTACGCGCCGCGACGCGCGGTTTGCCGAGGCCACAGGATCTGATCGGCTTCGCCCGCCAGCGCTGTGATGCGGCGAGCGGCAGGCTATCCATTGCGCTAAGGAGCTTTTCGGCTGAAAAGCGCGCCCGCCTCGAACGCTGGGAAGGCCGTCTCGATATTCGCCTTATCACGCAGCGCGTGGAGCGATGCCAGGAACGGATGAGTGCGGTTAACCGCGAAATCCGACAGGTTCTTCGCCGCCTCGTACAGCAGTATCATGTCCGGCTGGAGCGGCGTTCGGCCCGGCTGCAACCAGCGCTTTTACGGGCCCCGACGAGGCAAATGCGCGACAGGCTCGACGTCATAACAAACCGCAGCCGCCAGTCGATTACAGCAATTGTTAACCAGAACCGCAGCCGGATCGACAGCCTTTCCAAGCTTCTCCGCTCACTCAGCCATAAAAGCGTTCTGGATCGCGGTTTCGTCCTGGTGCATGATGCCAATGGAACGCTGCGCAGCGCGAAAGCGGCAAGACATGCGGGCCGGGTCGAGCTGGAATTTTTCGATGGCCGCCTCGGCGCACAAATCGACGACGGCGGAGAACAGCAAAGTGTTGCGCCGGTGAAAAGGCCCCGGAAGCCGTTCGAGAGTGAGAGGGCGGAGGAGGCCGCGGCTCCGCCGCCGAAACCGGCGAAGCAAGGGCAGTTATTTTAAGCCGCTTCCGGGAAGGATCAGCTTGAAATCTCTGCGCGTAGCGTTCATGTGTATGAGACTGAGATGTTTTAATTGAACCACGGCGGAAAAATACAAGCAGTTTAATGAATAGATTTGATCGTAAATTCACAAGAGAAGGCGAGGCGCGTCTCCGTTATCTTGACGGTGAGTTTCAAATTCTATCGCCCGGTTCATTTGTAACATGCGCTGTCACGGGTAAGAAAATTCCCCTTGAAATGCTGCGTTACTGGAGTGTCGAGCTTCAGGAGGCTTATGCGGATGCGGGTGTCTCGCTTCAGCGATTTATGCAAGTCAGAAAGCAACGCGAGGATCGAAGCTGACCCTGCGTCAGTATTTCCTGTCTGACAGACCTATATGTCAGGACGACTCCTTGCCCCAAACCTCTTTCAGCCGTGCATCACGGCCGCAGGCATAGCGGTAGAATTTATAGTGCAGCGGGTTATTCTTATAATAATCCTGATGATAATCTTCAGCCGCATAAAATTCCTTGGCCGGTAGAATTTTTGTTACGATCTCGTGGCCAAGATTTTCTTCCATTGCCTTCTTGGACTTCTCTGCAAGCGCCTTTTCTTCTTCATTGCCGTAGAATATTGCGGACTTGTACTGATCGCCCTTGTCGCAGAACTGGCCTCTATCATCGAACGGGTCGATATTGTGCCAGTAGACATTCAGCAGCTTTTCATAGCTGACCTTGGAAGGGTCGTATTCGACTTTCACCGATTCTAAGTGTCCGGTGCCGCCTGACGAAACGACCTCGTATTTTGCGGTCTCGGCTGAACCGCCAGTATAGCCGGATGTCGTCGAAAGCACGCCTTCCGTCTTGTCATAGGGCGGTTCCATGCACCAGAAACAGCCACCGGCAAAGACGGCGCTCGCTTTGTTCTCGCTTTGCGCAAATGACGCAAGCGAGCCCGCGACCAGGAGTGCAGCGGCGATGAGGAGGCGGAATTGCATGAAATAATTCTCCCTAATTCCCGGTAATTCTCAGTTTATGTCGCGGTATTTTCAGGCTGCGTCGGCCCCGGCTTGAAAATCAGCGCATCACCATTGATGCAGTAGCGCAGTCCGGTCGGCGCCGGGCCATCTTCGAAGACATGTCCCTGATGACCACCGCAGCGGCGGCAATGAACCTCGGTGCGGACCAGCAGCCAGAAGCTGCGGTCCTCGCTCGTGCCGACCGCATTGTCCAGCGGCTTCCAGAAGCTCGGCCAGCCGGTGCCGCTATCGAATTTGGTTTCGGACGAGAACAGCGGCAAATCGCATCCGGCGCAGTGATACAGCCCGGCGCGCTTTTCCTCGTGCAGAGGGCTCGTAAAGGCCCGTTCGGTGCCATGATCCCGGAGGATGTAATATTGCTCGTCGGTGAGGACCTTGCGCCATTCTTCCGGCGTTTTGGTAATCTCAAATTGCCCTTCGGTCTCGGCACGGACCACGCCGGACGCATGAATTGCAACGGCGGACGCCGACATGGCGGCCACGCCTGTCAGCATTTGGCGGCGGGTAAGCATGAGTGTTCCTCTCGGCGTTCTTTTAATACAGAGTTGGCCGCTGGGATTTCAAATGCAATTCACGATTGCGTGGCGAAAACTACCCGATATGTTACGGATCTTGCCCGGCAATAGATGAGATAGTCTCTAAATCATTGCTGCGGAGCCGGAATCTTCTGTAGAATTGCAAATATCCGCGCTCTGTCGCCTTCAGAAAAAATCAGTTCCACCGGCAATGTCCGTGCAGATGATTTCAGCTCGGCAAGCGGGCCGGATCTGGCGTTCAGACGTACCCAATCCTTTTCGGTCGTCACGAGTTGCGCGCCGAGTGCCCTTGCCTGATCGAGCAGCGAAAGCGCGTCATTGTCCGTATACGCATGATGATCGGG
>CAYOUP010000029.1:0-16398 GCA_964407125.1 uncultured Hyphomicrobiaceae bacterium
CGTTGCCACCGCTATTCCCGTTTCCATTGCCGCCGCTATTTCCGTTCCCGTTGCCGCCGCTATTTCCGTTCCCGTTGCCGCCGCTGTTCCCGTTCCCGTTGCTGCCACCATTACCATTGCCATTCCCGTTATTGCCGTTTCCATTTCCAGCATACGCCGACGGAAACACTGCGAAGCTTTTTCCGTATCCTTCGGAGTCGCTTGGATCAACGGGTGAAATAGAGACAGTCTGACCGAGGAAGAAGGTGAGTGCAGCCAGCGCGATGAACCAAATTCGCGGGCTTTTTGCTCTAATGGAACGCTTTGACTTTCGCTGCAAATATTGCTTGCCAAAGCTTGTCTGATTCAAACGACTGGATGGCATGAACGCACAGCCTGAAAAACTTCAAAACAATAAAATTTCACGAAACGAAATAAATGCAAGCACCCATTTTGAGCCGTAACATGATGAATGCGCATTTGTATCAAAATCGATAAAAAAGCCTCATATACCAAGAGCGTCAATCGCGCAGCACGCAAAAAAACTTACCGGCTCCGGGATTAAGTTGTCATGTCGGACGTTTCATACTCTGCAGCACATCTTGTTGCTGCGAGGTACGGCACTTTGCTCCTTCGGAAATTGTATCAACGGTAACTCCCCTTCCCTACCAGAAAACCGTTGGTCCCGGCCGGAGGCGTTGCGGTCGCTACCGGATGAACAGCACGGCCCTGTCAGGGGATGAGAGCCTTTGGCGGTCAGTTCGTGTCTGTTGAATAAGAAACATATGCATGCCCCCCATATTGGAGAGAGGGCTGAGGTTAGAGGCAAGAACACGAATCTACTTGCCCTGAACGCACAGGCGTCATGTCCTCTCTCCCCTTTTCCAATTTGGCGTGAAGGGTCTTGAGACCGCGCAGATATCATTCAAAGGCGTTTGGCGTCAGTATGTGCTTGGGCTTTTCCGCGTCGTGATGGGAAAAAGGCCCCGCCAGTGGCGGGGCTTAGGCTACACGGCCGGCGGTCGCATGGCTTGACTACCGACAATAACTAAACGCAATTTTTGCCGGTTTAATTCCTGACATCAGCATTTGCACTGATCTCAGGAACCATTTTGAATAGACTTGGATATTTATGACACAGCGTGTTTCGTGCCGCTGGATGGGGCAGAGAACGCCCCATTTCAAATTGATCGTCCCGCTTTGCAAGACCTGAAAGGGTGGAGCATGTTCGCTCTGTCCCCATGGTAAACTTCGCGCCGTTTTCCATGGAGGGAGCCGGCTCGGGACATTTGAACACAAGGGTTTCAACAGGTCGTGATTTAAAAGGCTCATAACTTGAATTGTTCGTGGATGTCCCGATTGCTAACCTTTTGGTTCAGGCAATAAGCAGCAAAGCCAATACCAAGAAAATATGCTCCGGAAGCCCCTTATCTAATGCGGAGGAACGTGTGATCATACGTAAACATCTCATCGCTGCGGCGCTTGCCGCTGGCGCAATGCTCGCGCCACTCAGCGCAGCGCTCGGTGCGGCGGATCAACAAAAGCCGATCAAGATCACCGGCGAAGTCATCGATACGTGGTGCTACTACTCCGGTGTCATGGGCGGCAGGGACGCCGTCGTGGGCACGGCGCATCATACCTGTGCGCTCTGGTGCGCCGCCGGTGGAATTCCCGTCGGCGTTCTCGCGGATGACGGCACGGTCTACATGGTGCTCAAGCTTTCCGGTTCCGCGCCTCTCGAAAACAAGGACACCCTCCTCGAAGTGCAGAGCGACCGCGTGACGGCGAACGGCATGCATTATGTGCGCGACGGCGTCAATTACATCGTCGTTGAGAAAGTCGTCGCCAATGAAGGCATCACCAATCTGACCCATGAAGATTTCGGCGCAGTGCCGCCCTTCGCCGTTCCGGAACCCAAGAAATGAGACCCGAAGCCATGATCAAAGCTATTCTCGCGGCTTCCGCCATTATCGTAGCCATCGCCCTACCAGCGACGGCGGAAGACTTTTCCAAAGACAGCCAGGCGCAGAGCTGGAACCTTGGCGGTGAGGAAAAAGCCCGTTTTTCCGGCAAGGTCGTCGATATTCTGTGCGAACTGGCCGGCGATTGCACCGACCAATGTGGCGGCGGCACACGCCAGCTCGGCATTATTCGCAGCGCGGACAATGCGCTCGTGCCGGTTCTGAAAAACGGCCAGCCTCTGTTCAATGGCGCCATTGCCGACCTGTTGCCCTATTGCGGCGAAATGGTCGAGGTTGACGGTCTTCTCATCAAGGATGAAACCATACCCGGCCCGGGCCTCTATCAGATCCAGCTGATCCGCCGCGATGGCGAGGCCGAATTCCAGAAGGCCAATCTGTGGACCAAGAAGTGGGATGAAGATCATCCCGAGCAGGCAGGCCAGAAAGGCCCCTGGTTCCGCCGCGATCCGGCTATCATCAGGCAAATTGAAAAGAACGGCTATTTCGGCATCGGCAAAGAAGCCGACAAGAAATATATCGAGGAAAATTTCTGATGCGTCTCATCGCAGCGGCATTCGCAGGCGTGCTTGTGGCCGGGCTGACCGGTGGAGCCAATGCCCATGACGGCGTTCACCATGCAACGCAGGAAGAGGCGGTTGAGCACACCACGGAAGCGGCTGCGAAGGCGCCCAATACGCCAGGCTTTCCTGATGTCGTCGGCGGCGAATATCACCTTGTCGATCATTTCGGCAATGAACGCTCGTCGAAGGACCCGGCCGGTCACTATCAGTTGATTTTCTTCGGCTATGCGAGCTGCAAGGCGATCTGTTCGGTTGCCCTGCCGCGCATGGCTGAGGCGGTCGACATTCTGGCGGCGAAAGGCATTGGCGTGACGCCGCTTCTGATTACCGTCGATCCGGAGCGCGACACGCAGGCCGCGATGCGCAAAGCGCTGCCCGACATTCATCCGCGGCTCATCGGTTTGACCGGATCGCGAGATGCGCTTGAAGCGGCTTACAAGGCGTTCAGTGTCGAGAAAAAACTGGTCTATATTCACCCGGATGAAGGACCGATCTACGCACACGGAACATTCATCTATCTGACTGGTCCCGACGGCGCCTTCAAGACATTGATGCCACCGGTCCTGGGGGCAGAGCGTATTGCGGAGATCGTTGCTGCCTATGCGGCAGGCGGAGGAAACGCGGTCAACTGAACCGCATCCGCTGGATCGCTCGCCTGTAGGGTGGGGTGACACCCGCGAGGAGCGGTTATCGCGGCTTGGGTCCGAAGGCGTGACGTTCATCGAGAGATCATTGCCACAAGGTTAGCGGTAAAGCAGCGAGCGGCCATTGTTGAACAGATGGACCTTGTCCGGGGCCGCCGCCAGCTTGACCGTGCGATTCCTCAGCTCGCGGTGAATGCCGGGCAGCTTGGCGATCATCTGCCGTCCCTCGGCATCCTTGTTGAAATAAAGGATCGTCACCTCGCCGAGGGCCTCGGTGATCTCGACCCCGCCTTCAAACAGCGCCTCGCCCTCCGTCAGGGTCAGGTCCTCGGGACGCACGCCGACATTGATTTTCAGTCCCATATCGGCGGCCGTGCTCGCGATTGCCGCACGCGCGGTGCCGCCATTCTCAAGACGCACGACGGTCTCGGCGCCGGTATCAATGATCTCGCCCGGCAGGAGGTTCATTGACGGGCTGCCGATGAACTGGGCGACGAACTCGTTCTCGGGTCTGAGATAAAGATCCATCGGCGTACCGACCTGGCTGATGCCGCCACCGGCCAGAACGACGATGCGCGAGGCCAGCGTCATGGCCTCCACCTGATCGTGGGTCACATAGATCATGGTGGATTCGGGCATATTTTCCTTGAGCTGGGCAATCTCGATGCGGGTGGCGACGCGCAGGGCCGCGTCAAGATTGGAGAGCGGTTCGTCGAAGAGATAGACCTTGGGATCGCGCACGATAGCCCGGCCGATAGCGACGCGCTGGCGCTGGCCGCCGGAGAGCGCTTTCGGCAGCCGGTCGAGATAGGGCGTCAATTGCAGGATTTCGGCCGCCTTGTTGACGGCGCTGTTGATCTCCTCCCTGGACTTGCGGGCGATCTTGAGGGCGAAGGCCATGTTGTCGCGCACCGTCATATGCGGGTAAAGCGCATAGCTTTGGAACACCATGGCGATGCCGCGCTGCGCCGGCGGCACGTCGTTCATGACCTGGCCGTCGATTTCCAGCGTGCCGCCGGTAATGCGTTCCAGCCCGGCAATCATGCGCAGGAGGGTGGACTTGCCACAGCCAGACGGCCCGACGAAGACGATCAGCTCACCCTGCCCGATATCGAGGTTGATGTGCTCCAACACCTTGACCGTCCCATAGGCCTTGGCGACGTCCGTTAGCTTTAGATCGGCCATTTTTATTTCCCTCCCTTTGTCTCAGGCCTTCTTCGCCAGGCAAAATTCCCACGGCCCGAGCGCCGCGTGTGAGCCTTCGATCGCTACGCTTCCCAGATCCATGCCGATGTTCTTCCAGGCGCCGCCCGGCAGTTCCACCGTCTGCGGGCCCTCCGACAGGTTGAAGGCGCAAAAGAGCGCTTCGTCTTCCGATTGGCGAACAAAGGACAAGGCCTCGCCCGTAACGGCGATCGGCGTCTGGCTGCCGGTCCTGAGCGCCCTATGGGCACGGCGCAAGGCCAGAGCCCGCCGGTAGTGGTGCAGCATTGCATCGCGGTCCGCCTCCTGAGCTGCGACAGCCAGCGGCCGATGCGCCTCGGGCACCGGCAGCCAGGGCCGCGCGGTCGAAAATCCGGCATTCACATCATCGGAATGCCACGGCATCGGGGTACGGCAGCCGTCGCGCCCCTTGAATATCGGCCAGAATTCAATGCCGTAGGGGTCGTGCAGATCCTTGAAGGCGATGTCCGCCTCCGGCAGGCCCAGCTCCTCGCCCTGGTAAATACAGGCGGCGCCACGCAAGCACATCAACAGGACCGCATAGGCCCGTGCGGCTTCGGGACCGAGAGACCAGCGGGTGACGTGACGCGTCACGTCATGGTTCGAAAAGGCCCAGCAGGCCCAGCCATCCGCCGCAACCTCATCGAGACGGCGAAAAATCCCGGCGATGCGCGTGGCTGTCAGGCGCGTATTGGCGAGGAAGTCGAAGGCATAGCTCATAT
Organism: uncultured Hyphomicrobiaceae bacterium; assembly: GCA_964407125.1. Classification (GTDB taxonomy): domain Bacteria; phylum Pseudomonadota; class Alphaproteobacteria; order Rhizobiales; family Rhodomicrobiaceae; genus JAHQVI01. Next base: position 5,112 of record CAYOUP010000029.1, read on the forward strand.
GCAACAACGCGTTGCCGCGTGTATATTCGCCGAGCAGTTCAAGACCACGGTGCCCTTCGCCGATCTCGCCGAGGGCGACCGCGCCTGAAGGCTCCAACAAGGCCCGGATCCCTCGCAGAAACTGAAGGTTTTCCGGCTGGTTCTTGTCGTGGAGATGCCGTTGGTAATTGTATGGATTAACCGATGGCGCGCCGATGTCGTTGCGTTCGGCCAGCGGCATTGGCGGGTTGTCGCGCAGCTCCTTGTCCGCGAAGCAGAAATTGATCGCATCAAGCCGGAAACCGTCGACGCCGCGTTTCAGCCAGAAGCGCATCACGTCGAACAGGGCCTCCTGCACTGCCGGGTTGTGCAGGTTCAGATCGGGCTGGGCGGTCAGGAAATTGTGCAGGTAATATTGCTCGCGCCGGACGTCCCACTGCCAGGCTGGTCCGCCGAACACCGAGAGCCAATTGTTGGGCGCGGTGCCATCCGGCTTGGGATCGGCCCAGACATACCAGTCCGCACGCGGGTTCGTCCGGTTCGCCCGGCTTTCGGCAAACCAGGGATGCCGGTCTGAGGTATGGGACATGACGAGGTCGATCATGACCTTGAGTTCGAGACGGTGCGCCATGTCCACGATAGCATCGAAGTCGGCAAGCGTGCCGAACATCGGATCGACCTCGCAATAACCGGCGACGTCATAACCGTAGTCTTTCATCGGCGAGGTAAAGAACGGGCTGATCCAGACCGCATCGACACCGAGACTGGCGATATGGGGCAAACGCTCCGCTATACCCCTCAGATCGCCAACGCCGTCACCATCAGTATCCTGATAGCTGCGCGGATAGATCTGGTAAATCACCGCGCCGCGCCACCAGTCCCTGTCTGTCGTGAAAGACGTCATATTCGAATGTCCAGCCAGAGTGTTATTTGACGGAGCCAGCCAGAAGGCCGCGCACAAGGTAACGTTGCATGGTGAAGAAGACGAGCAGCGGCACCGTGATTGACACGAAGGCGGAAGAAGCCAGGATCTCCCACTCACCGCCCTTGGAGCCAAGCAGCTCGCGCAGAACGCCGGTCATGACCAGTTGATCCTTGTTGTTGCCGAGGAACACGGTGGCCACGAGCAGATCGTTCCAGGTCCACAGGAACTGGAAGATCGCGAAGGAGGCAAGCGCGGGATAGCTGAGCGGCAGGATGATCTTGCGGAAGATCTCGAAATCGGTTGCACCGTCCACTTTTGCGCATTCGATAATTTCGCCCGGCAGACCAACCATGTAGTTGCGCAAGAGATAGATGGCGAGCGGCAGGCCGAAACCGGAATGTGCGAGCCAGATGCCGAGATATTCCTTGCCGATGCCCAATTGGTTGTGGAGTTGCAGGATCGGGATCAGCGCCAGTTGAAGCGGCACGACGAACAGACCGACGATGGCGGCGATCAGCAGGGCACGCCCTGGAAATTCCATCCATGCCAGGGCATAGGCGGCAAAGGCGGCGATCAGGATCGGGATGATCGTTGCCGGGATCGCGACGGTCAGCGTGTTGATGAACGCCCGGCCAAGCCCTTCGGCGAAAAGCACCTTTCGATAATTGTCGGTGGTGAATTTCGGTGGCACGACCGCGGTCACGAAGATGCGCGGGCTGCGGCCTTCAAAAGGCGTTGCGCTTTCGAGCCGATAGGCCCCGTCTTTCGCAACAGTGAGTGTGCGTCCCTTGCTCAGCTCGGCGACATCGCCGGGCGCATAGGCCGTGGGCTTGAGGGAGGTGACACCGAAAGCCGTGACTTCACCGCTGTCCCCCTCGAATACGGAGCTCGTAATGACGTAACGCCCCGCTTCCTCCTGCTGGGTGTCGGCATCACCGGCGCGCACGATCAGGTTCTGCTCGGAAGGAAACAGCGTATCCCACCAGCCGCTCGCTGCGATCTGGTCGGCATTGCGGAAGGAGGAAATCAGCAGCCCGAAAGTCGGGACTGTCCAGAGTATGACCAGGATGAGGGCAGAGAGATTGACCACCCAGACAAGACGGGAGCGCGTTCCTGCGATGTTGTTCATTAGCGCAGCTCCCTGCGTGCATTGCGGATGTTCCAGATCATGATCGGCGTCACGAGGAGCATGATGACGAGAGCAACGGTCGAAGCCCGGCCCGGGTCGTTGCCCCGGAACATCCAGTCGAACATGAGATTGGCCAGCACTTGCGTTCCCCATTGGCCGTTGGTCATGGCAAGTACGATGTCGAAGATTTTAAGGACGATGACGGTGATTGTCGTCCAGACGACGGCGATGGTTCCCCAAATCTGCGGGATCTTGATCCTGAAAAAGATCTGCACCGGGGAAGCGCCATCGAGGATGGCCGCCTCAATCGTCTCCTCGGGAATACCGCGCAAAGCTGCGGACAGGATGACCATGGCGAAGCCGGTCTGGATCCAGATCAGTACGGCCATCAGGAAAAAATTGTTGCCCGGGTCAATCGTGAGCCAGGTCTGAGGTGTACCGCCAAAACCCTCGACCACCGCGTTCAGCAGGCCGATCTGCGCCTGACCTTCCCCGCGGAAGTCATAAATGAACTTCCAGATCACGGAAGCGCCGACAAAGGAGATCGCCATCGGCATGAAGATCAGCGACTTGGCGAGGTTGCCCCAGCGTATCCGGTCTGTCAGCGCGGCCGCCAGAAGTCCGAAAACCGTTGCCGCAGCGGGCACGACCAGAAGCCACAGCAGGTTGTTGCGCATCGATTCACGGAATTTACTGTCCACAAGCAACCATTTGTAATTATCGAGGCCGATGAATTCGCTGCCGGTATTGTCGTGAAACGATAGCCAGATCGATATGAAGACCGGATAGACAAGATAGACCGTGACCAGCAGGATCGCTGGCGCCAGGAACAGCCATGGCCGGATGGCGTTGGCCCGGTTGATGTTGCGTCCGGCGTGGGGACCGCGCGACGGCAACGCGACATCGAGGAGCAGGTTCGCTGCATAGAAATAGGCAACGCAGCCGAAAACGCCGATAACGATCGTCGCTCCCGCCATCATCAATTGCTGCAGCATCGGCGTCCCCCCTTAATGTCCGTTTTTGCCGTCTGGACTTTCAGGCGATTATTCTATTTTTGCCCGGCCTTCGCAACACTGCGGCAGTCCAGTCCGGACCGTCCGAGTGGTACGAAACTGACGTCTCGCACCACTCGATTGTTTACTGGTGGATCAAATTGACCTGACATTTGAAGGGATTAGCGTTCCCTTGTGGGAGCTGCATCGGAACTCAAATGTCAGGTTTGATCCACTCGTACGCCCCGCAGGAAATCCTACCCCACTTGCCGCGAGACCTTCTAGGATTTCCTGCGGACAAGGCGTACGATCTCCTTATTGAGTCTAGTACAGCTTTATCGGAAGCAAGTTCGCTTGATCGCGTGCGGCAAACTGGGTGCGAACTTGCTTCCGGCTGTACTTAGGATTGTCAGATTAATTCAAGGTGTCCCAGGTTTTCTGGATTTCGGTCGCGACCGCCGAAGCGTCCTTGCCTCCGACATAGTCGACCATGCCGGTCCAGAATGCGCCTGCCCCGACTGCCCCCGGCATCAGGTCCGAGCCGTCAAAACGGAAGGTCGTGGCATTGAGCAGGATGCCCCCCATCTTCTTCAGAGTCGGATCGCCATAGATCTTGGTGTTGACGCCTTTATACGGGGTCAGGAAACCGGTTTGCGCCATCCAGACCTCGTGCGCTATCGGCGACTTCAAAAACTCAATGAAGGCGCGCGCGGCCGGACTGTCCTTGGTGATCGAGAACACTGTACCCGCACCCAGTACCGGCTGACCCAGATCCTTGTCCGCATAGGCGGGGAAATAGAAGAAGTCCACATCCTGGCCGATCTTCGTGCCTTCCGGGAAGAAGGAAGGAATGAAGGAGGCTTGCCGGTGCATGTAGCACTGAGGCGGCGAGGAGAAGAGGCCCTTCGGGCTGTCGCGGAAGTCGGTCGAGGTGACGGCGCCAGAACCACCTGCAACATATTTGTCGTTGCGGGCAAACCAGCCGAACGCCTCAATCGCCGCGATCACCTTCGGATCATTGAATTTCAAGGTGTTGGAAACCCACGCATCATAGTCTTCCGGCGAGTTCAGGCGCAACATGAGGTCTTCGACCCAGTCGGTCGCGGGCCAGCCTGTAGCGCTGCCTGATCCCAGGCCGATACACCACGGCGTGCCGCCATCCTCGGCGATCTTCTCGGTGAGCGCCTTGAGTTCCTCCATTGTCTTGGGCACTTCGTAACCGGCATCCTCGAAATTTTCCGGCACGTACCAGACAAGCGATTTCACATCGACCTTGTAGAAGAAACCGTAAAGGGCATCCTTGCCGTCCTTGCCAGGGAAGGTGGCAAGATCGACCCAGGACTGACCGGCGGCGTAATTTTCCCGGAGCCAGTCGGCTGTGCCCTCATCGAGTGGCGCGAGCTGGCCTTTGGCGGCGAGGGTGCGGGCGAGACCCGGCTGAGGAAACACGGCAATATTGGGCGGCGAGCCGGCTTCGGCGTCGATAACGATCTGCTGCTCGAAACTATCCGAACCGGAATAGTTCACCTTTGCGCCGGTCGCGGTTCTAAAATAGTCAATGACACTCTCGAACAGGGCTTTGTCCGGGCCAAGCCAGGGGCCGAGAATGGAAATTTCCTGCCCTTTCAGGTCCTGCGTCTTGAGTGCGTCATAACTCTCCCAATTGAAGCCCTCTGTGCCAGGCTTGAACTTAAGCTCCTGCGCCGACGTGGTATTGGCCATCAGCGCCAGCGCCAATGCGCCGACAAGACATCCGCCTCTCATCATTACCTCCCTGTTTTAAACACCGCTTTGCGGCACGCCAAATATTCACGGCCGGTACAAATTCCCAAACCGCTTTGGCTTTCTACACATTTGCTGATTACTATTAATGTGTCAATCGCTATCAGAAATAAATCAAAATTGTTGAATTGTTCTTCTTTTGTTTTAGAATCATATCTTTGACATGACCCTGTTCCCCAATTACAGTCGTGAAACATCCAAAGCGGTTTGAATCTGGAACGTATGAAACTGAAACAATTGGCGAGCGCACTCGGCCTGTCCCCCACCACGGTCAGCCGTGCGCTGAACGGCTATCCGGAAGTCAACGAAGCAACGCGTGAACGGGTGCTCGCCGCCGCCAAGCAGTATAACTATCAGCCGAACGCGCGCGCCTTGCGCCTGGCCACCGGCAAGGCGAGGGCCATCGGCCATGTTATCCCGATTGCCTCCCGGCACGAAATGGTCAATCCCGTATTCGCCGATTTTATCGCCGGCGCCGGCGAGATCTATGCGCGCGCCGGTTACGACATGATCCTGTCCCAGGTGACGGGCGGCAGCGAGGCCGACGCCTATCGTGAGCTCTCCCGGCGCGGGGCGGTGGACGGTATCATTTTGCACGGCGCGCGCGTTGAGGATACCCGGATCGCACTTTTGCACGAGCTTGGCCTGCCTTTCCTCATGCACGGCCGGGCCAGCGGTACGCAGGCGCCTTATTCCTGGGTCGACGTCAACAACCGGCGCGCGTTCAGACGTGCCGGCGACTTCCTGCTCGATCTTGGCCATCGGCGCATCGCGTTCCTCAACGGTCTGGAGTTTATGGATTTCGCCATGCGCCGCCGCCGCGGTTTCGAGGAAGCCTATGCCGCGCGCGGTCTTGCGGCTGATCCTGCCCTGATAACCAGCACGGAAATGACAGAGGGACAGGGCTATGCTCATGCGGCGCATATGCTCGATGGGCCGGAGCCGCCGACGGCTTTCCTAGCCTCCTCGATCATCACCGGAATTGGTATACGCCGGGCGATCGAGGAACGCGGCTTGCGCCTTGGCGGCGACGTGTCGGTCATCGTTCATGACGACGACCTCAGCTTCATGAAGAACGGCGAGGACCTGCCGATCTTCACCGCGACGCGATCCTCCGTCCGCGAGGCCGGACGGCAGGCCGCCGGAATGCTGCTCGCCATCATCGACGATCCGGATTCCGCGCCGCAGACCCGGCTGCTGGAAGCGGAACTCATCATTGGCCAGTCCACGGGACCGGCCCGGCAATAAATCTGGCAATAAGGATTTTTCGATGGATAGCTCCAGGATAGCGCTGACGCGTGCCGACTTTCCTCACGGCTTTGAGTTCGGCGCGGCAACGTCGAGCTATCAGATCGAAGGCCATGCCTTGGGCGGTGCGGGTCGCACCCATTGGGACGATTTCGCCGCAACCCCCGGCAATGTCGTGCGGGCGGAAAACGGTGCGCGCGCCTGCGAACACTATCTGCGTTACGAGGAAGATCTCGATCTCGTCCGCCGCGCCAATCTGGACGTCTACCGGTTTTCGGCCTCCTGGGCGCGCGTCCTTCCGGAGGGACGCGGCGCGGTCAATGAAGAAGGTCTCGACTTCTATGACAGGCTGGTCGATGCCCAGCTCGCGCTCGGCCTCAAGCCTGCGATCACGCTTTATCATTGGGAGCTGCCGTCGCCGCTTGCCGATCTTGGCGGATGGCGCAACCGGGATATAGCGGGCTGGTTCGCGGACTATGTTGAAATCCTGATGCGCCGGATCGGCGACCGCGTCTGGTCGGCGGCGCCGATCAACGAGCCCTGGTGCGTCGCCTGGCTGTCGCATTTTCTCGGGTTTCATGCGCCGGGCCTACGCGACATCCGCGCCACCGCCCGGGCCATGCACCATGTTCTGCTCGCCCATGGCCGCGCCATCCAGGTGATGCGCGCGCTCGGCCTTACCAATCTCGGCGCGGTGTGCAATTTCGAATATGCCGCTCCGACCGATGACAGCCCCGAAGCCGCCGCCGCTGCCGCGCTTTACGACGGCTACTACAATCGCTGGTACCTGTCGGGCATTTTCAAGAAAGCCTATCCGTCCAATGTCCTCGAAGGCCTGTTGCCCCACATGCCGGAGCGATGGGACGAAGATTTCGGCGTTATCGGCACGCCTGTCGACTGGTGCGGGATCAACTACTATACGCGCAAACTGATCGCCCCCGATCCCGCCAGCCCCTGGCCGCATCTCAGGGAAATCGAGGGGCCGCTGCCCAAAACCCAGATGGGCTGGGAGATCTATCCCGAGGGCCTGGAATTCTTCCTCAAGCGCACCCACGCCGAATACACTAACGGCTTGCCGCTTTACGTGACCGAGAACGGCATGGCGAATGACGACCGCCTGACGGGCGGCAAGGTCGCCGATCTGGAACGGATCGCCTATCTGAACGCGCATCTGGCCGCCGTGCAGCGCGCGATCGCCTCAGGCGTGCCGGTGAAGGGCTATTTCGTCTGGTCGCTGCTCGACAATTACGAATGGGCGCTCGGATATGAAAAACGCTTCGGTCTGGTTCATGTCGATTTCGACAGCCTGGCCCGAACGCCGAAACAATCCTATCTGGCGCTTCAAGCGGCGCTGAAGCACGCATTGTAGGGAGGCGCGGCGATCTGGAAGCTCATGCAGCCTTCACAGGGATCATTCGGCCGGGATCGCCGTAATCCCTTATGAGACCGGCGCAATGGGTGTTAAGCAATCATTTCATTAAAAGAAAAGAGGCTTCAGTTTCCTGATGTTTTGCTGCGCACCGGAAGGAAGGGGATCTGGTCCAGACAGGATGGCGCATTCGAGACAGGACTCTTGCCGCGAAGCAGCTCGGCGATCTCGTTCAATGAAAGGTCCGGGCCGTTTCCTTGCTGCTTTGGGGGCTTCGCCTGCTCCGCCGCAATAGCGGTATGGGTCATGATCATCGTTTTACTCCAATTTCTTGATCGCGCCGGTACGCACCATTGGCATGATTCGTAGCGGCCTTCGTTTCACATTAGTCGCAATAGGTAGATTTCCGGTTCAAGCGGCACTCCCTGCGAGGCTCTGTCGTTTAACACCGCTTTGGGCAAAAAATTCGTCCGCAATGGCCTGTTCAAGAAGGCTGAGCCCTTCGGCGAGTTCGTCGAAGCTAATGGTCAAGGGCGGCATGCATTTGACAACTTCGTCATGCGGTCCGCATCGCCCGATAATCAGGCCAAACCGCAGCGCCCTCGCCGCAACAAGCTTGGCGCGCATAGCGTCGGCGAATTTCAATCCCCGCATCAGGCCACGGCCTTTCATCTTGACGACCGGGCCGTCGAAGCAGTCGGCTATCGTTGCAAGACGCGCGGCAAGAAAGGCGGATTTGCGTTGGATCTCTTCGCTGAACTCCGGCGTCGTCCAATATTCCAGCAGCATGGCGGCGGCGGTGACGAAGGCGTGATTATTGCCGCAGAACGTGCCGTCATGCTCGCTCGGTTGCCACCGGCTGTATTCGCGCTTCATCAGTACGATCGAAAACGGCAGGTCATAGCCTGAAAGAGACTTCGACAGCGTTACGATGTCGGGCTTGATCTGCGCCGCCTCAAAACTGAAGAACGTCCCGGTCCGCCCGCAGCCGGCCTGAATGTCATCGACGATCAGCAGAATTTTCTTCCGCTGGCAGAAAGCCTCAAGGCGACTCAGCCAGGACCAGCTGGCCACGTTGAGACCGCCCTCGTCCTGCACCGTTTCGATGATGACCGCTGCAGGCAGCTCCATCCCGCTGGAGGGATCGTCGATCTGGCCTTCCAGCATCGCGATCGTGTCGAAGCCGGGCCCGAAATCACCCTCGAACGGCACGCAGATCGTATGTCCGGGGAAAACGCCTGCAGCTCCCCGCATGGTCTTGTCAGAAGTCACCGGCATGGCGCCGAGAGATGCGCCATGAAAGCTGTTCGTGAAACACACGATGTTGGTCCGTCCCGTGATTTCCCGGGCAAGCTTGAGGGCAGCTTCGACCGCATGGGTCCCGGCCGTGCCGGTAAGCTGGGCGACATAGTCAAGTCCGCGCGGCTCAAGGATAATCGACCGCAAGGCTGCCAGGAATTTCGCCCTGGCTTCCGTGTGGAGATCGAGGCTTTGGGTGATCCCGTCGCTTGCGATGTAATCCATCAGCGCGCGCTTGAAGACCGGATTGTTATGGCCGAAGTTCAGCGAGCCGGCCCCGGCGAGAAAGTCGAGATAGCGGCATCCGTTCTCATCCCACAATTCGGCGTTCTGCGCCTTGGCGAAGATCGCGGGCATGGTGGTATTTCCCATGAACATGGTACTCTCCAATATCTCCATTGAGGCCCATACGCCTTGAGAGCGTGGTTCAAGGCGCGTTCCGGCATCGATTTGCCTATTCGTCGTGTCAGGCTTTCGTCCGGTTCAAATTCTGTTTTGTTTCAGATAGTTAAGGTTACCAACTGCCTAGCATTCGTTTTTTTCCGGCCACTCTTCACAACAACGCCCGATGGAGAGTTTGATCGAAACATCCATTCTGGTGGGACAATGCCGGTCATGACGGCCATCACTGAAAAGCGGTTTACCCTGCTCGAAATCACGCTCATAAATTCCACATGGCAGGTCAGGGAGAATAGCCAATGTTGCAGGCATGTTTGAACGGGGGCTTGCAGAAAACGGTGCATCCGAATGTGCCACTGTCCCCGGAAGAATTGGCCCGGGACGCCATCGCCGTCCGCGAGGCGGGTGCGGACGAGCTTCACGTTCATGTCCGCTCATCTGGCGGCGAGGAAACGCTGGAACCCGAGGCTGTTGCGGCGGCGCTTACCGCGATCCGCAATGCGGTGCCGGGGATGCCTGTCGGGGTTGGTAGTGGAGTGTGGATTGCGCCGGGCGGCGTGAAGCGGCATGCGCATATCCGGGGTTGGACGGTCCGGCCCGATTACGCCTCGGTTAATTTGAATGAGGACGACGCCCCCGAGGTGATCGAAATCCTCACTGCGAATGGCGTCGGGATCGAGGCCGGTCTGTGGAACGCCGAAGACGCCCGGCGCTTTGCCGCTGAAATCGACCCGGATGATTGTCTGCGTGTGCTGGTGGAGATGAACGGCAAGAATGCGGCGGATGCCCTGGCCGAGGCCGAAAGAGTGTTCGAAATCCTCGCGTCGGCGGGCTGCATTTTGCCCATATTGCTGCATGGAGAAGGTGGCAGCGTCTGGGCTTGCATCGCGGAAGCATGGCGGCGAAATCTTTCGACGCGCGTGGGATTTGAAGACGGCCTATACCTGCCGGATGACAGTCTCGCTCCGGACAATGCCAGCCTTGTCGCCGCCGCGCTGGCGATGCGCGGGAAGTAGACGGTGATGGCCGCGATGGATTTGGCGGTCGAGGCAAAGCAAATATTGGCTCAACCCTGCTGACGAGAGAACGTAATGCCCATCTCGATCCGGCCAGCCACGGCCTCCGATCTTCCGCAGATGGCGGATTTACTGATAGCTGACGCGGAGCAGCGGGAGTCAAGGAACCCGGTGCTTTGGTCACTCTCAGATGATGCTCACGAAAAAGTAGAAAGTGCTGTGCGGGCGGGTCTCGACGGCGCTAATTCTTCAATTCGTGAGCTATGGCTCATCGCGGAGGCTTCGGGGCGGCCTGTCGGAATCGCGCACGCCATGATGCTGCCGGTCCCGCCAATTTACGCGGGAGCCTGGGGCGCTCCGGGGCTTATTCTGGACGATAGCTACATAGTTGAGGACGCGCCATCGGGGACTGCCGAGGCGCTGCTGGCCGCGGCGGAGGCCGCTCTTCGCGATGTGGGCGCCAGGCTGCTGGTTGCGTCATGCGCGGGTGATGCACAGTGGAGATCCATCCTCGACGGCCACGGCTATGACCCTGTCACTTTGTACATGGGCAAGGCCAACTTTGATGTCTGCGACCTTCCGGCCGGTGTGAGATCTGCCGTTCCGGACGATGTGCCCGGGATCGTCGCGGCAAGCGCAGAGCATCGAAAAACCCTCGCACGGCTTCACCCCTTCTGGACCCTGCATCCCGATGCCGACGCCCGGTTCGGCAATTGGATGCGGCGCAGCCTTACCCTTACGGACCGGGATATGCTGGTTTGCGGAGCGCCGGATGACGTGCACGGCTACGCAATCGCCCAGCCCATATCACCGCTGCTGATACCCGCGGCCCATGACATCAAGGCGGTCGGTGTGCTCGACGATTTTTACCATAAGGACTTCGCCAACGTGTCGGAGATATCGCACGGCGGATCGGCAGTGGCGGATCTTCTGTCGGCGGCGGAAAGCGCCTTTGCAAAACGCAATTTCAAAGCCGCGCTGGTCGTCTGCCCGGCTGCGTGGCGTTCCAAGATTTCCGTTCTGGAAAAGCAGGGCTATCGGATCGCCAAGCTGTGGATGCTGAAACCGTAAGCCCGCCTTGATAGAAACATTCGCAGCTCCCCTCACCCGGAATGCTGCGCATTCCGCCCTCTCCCGCCAGGGGAGAAG
>CAYOUP010000030.1:0-4517 GCA_964407125.1 uncultured Hyphomicrobiaceae bacterium
AATAAGAGAATATGGAAATCATATCAGATAACACAAAAGGAACTTGATAAGAGAGAACAAGAGAATAAAGCCATCCTTGCTAAGATTGAAGAATTAGAGAAGCTTGGTAAGGAACTTGGAGAAGAAGATAAAGAAAACCAAGCGTGGAAGGAAGGGTTTAATACCTGCATAGAAGAACTAAAGAAATCCCTGGGAGATCGATGAGCATGGGAAGTGAAAGAATGACCGTAAAAACTAAAAGAGTATCCAAGAATGTTAAAGTTACCTTCTTTGAAAAAGAGAAAGACTGGAAACAGGAGAGGAAACCAATGACTGAGAAATACAATGAATGGGATGGTCACGATTTTATAAAGCAGATACAAGATTCCAACATAACAGATAAAGATAAAGCACACCTGTGTTGTGTTCTTGCAGAAGGTGTACCATTTCAACCAGACAAAAACATGGCAAGATACATTATGGCACTTGTCCATTTGGAATGGAGAAACTTCAGACCACTACGAGATAGATTAATAGAAGGACTCAAAAAGGAGTTGATAAACAATGACAAATCTTAACAGCAAAAAGAACAGGGAAGAGTTCCTTAAAGAAGCAAAGGAGAGGAAGGCGAAAGAATGATTGACTATTCAGACTACAAGTCAAGGGGATTCAAATACATGACAACAGCGATACTGCATGACTTATTGCTGGATGACATAGCCTTCTATGACTCTATTGATTCAGAAGGCATGGAATACTTGGAAGCAAGAAACCGTTACTGTGAATTTGTCGAACTGATAAGAGAAGATGCGTTAAAAAGGAGTTGATTTAAATGGAAATTGGAATGATGATAAAGATGGGTTTGGTTGCTGTAATTGGAATTGCAGTAGCTTTACTGATCTCTTCATGGGTGTTTTAATGGGAAAGCTATACTTACTGATAGTATTCCTGTTAGTAATAGAGGTAGGATCAATACTAATTCACAGACCAGACATAGGTTCGTTTTTCATGCCTTTATTAGCATTTTTAGTAGGGTATTGGGCTTCAACCAGCATAAAAAAAGCAAGGAAGGTGAAAAAATCAGAATAGAATTAACTGTGTCGGTTTTTGTAATATTATATACTATTACATTTTTTTATTTGGCAATAGTTTTGTCTGATTTTCTGCTATTAATACTGTTTTTAAATGTGTTAGCATTGTTGGTTATAATGTATTTGAGCAATAAAATATTGTTCGATGTGATAGATAAACAGGAAATTAGAAACCACAAAGATGTTATGGCTATGCTTGAATACCACGAAGAAAATCAAAAAATAAAGAAAAAATACTATTCTCTGTTGGCTAATCTAAAATGGAAAAAGGAAGGTGATAAAAATGTTCGGAAAGCTGGAAAAAGAGGAAAAAGAATTTAGAATAAAACTAGATGGAGAAGTCTATGATCTCCTTAACTCAATGTATCCAAGCGATAAAGAAAAGACAAATTTATTTACTTACACAATATTGAAAAAAGCAATCTGGTTGAAGAACATGGAGATCGAAATTCTAAAAAAGAAGATGGATTTCCTAGTGGATGATAAAAGGATAAAAAGGGATGAACCAGACAAATAGAATGGAATTCACAAAAAGCGTACTTTTGGCAATCATTTCAGCAATAGCAGTATATTTGATTGTCTTTTTTGTCATGCCTGAATGTGGGATTAGGTGCGATACTTATGTTCCACCGGAATGTAAAATAGGAAGCCTTTTTGGTTTGATTTTTGTGTTATTGTTTTTAATATCTGTCATACGAATTATAATCATAGCATTTGGATCAGTTATAGGAGTGATAAAAAATGATAAACAACATACATCAAGCAGTAAAAAGGGCTGAATCTGAACTAAGGAAACAAGTAGACCCTGTATATATGTCTTTCTATTACTGCAATAACGGAAGGCATTGTATGATAGATGTTGATAACGATAAATATTATGTCATGTTCAAAAGGGAATTCTTCAAGTCTTTTGGTCAGATATTCGAGAACCAGAAGGGTATTGGAGAATCAATAAATGCAAACGCACTATCAAACGCAATAACTTTAGGTGCAAAATATATTCTTATAATCTATCCAAACGGTTATATTTACAAGGTTGATCCTTTGGAATGGCAAGATTTCGCTGTTAAAAACAATACAATCAGACAGCCACATAGCGAAAAAACCTTTAGCATACCTGTGTCAATGTTGGAGAGATTCGATGTCACAGAAACAACTGTGTCCTAGATGCGGAAGCAAAAGATATGTATGTTTGAACAAAGAAACAAACGAATGGATATGCCTTGACTGTAAATATTAATGATGATAAAAACTCACCATGCAAGTCTAAAAAACCAAGGAATCATACGAGTATCCTATGCAAAATATAAGAAAAGGCTCAATATAGTAAAATCTCCTAAAGATTGGTTTGATGGTCTTGGTATTGCATTGAATAATATGAATGAGCAGATGGGTATTACAAAAGATAAATTGGAGAAGTCAAAAAAGTTAGGATATGATTATTTTCTGACAGGTAATGGTTACACAAAATGCCGATATGTCATAGGTGTTACATCTATGTATATTATCTGTAGATTGGAAGGGGAATATGTAACTATTAAAGACTTTTCAAACAAATCTAATGTATCAAAAGTTTCAATATCCAGATGTCTAAGGGATATGGTAGAAAAATTAAACATAAACGGTGAAATTGTTGAGTGAGATTAAAGGAAAGCAGAAAAGGCATTTGAAGTGTCCTTATCATGGGTGTCCAAGGATATATACTATGGAATGGGCTTTGAAGAATCATATCAAAACAAAACACAATCATGGAAGGGATTAAATGGGTTGCATTAACTTTTCGGAAAAAAAGATATTCAAAAGCCTTATAGAAAAAACTAAATTACAGACAATTAGGGTTGTGAAAGACAATGAACCAAGATTCAATGTCGGAAATATACTCAAAGCATATTGGAATCAAAGGTCAGCAGAAAGCATATTCTGTAAGAAATGTTCAACACCTCTTAGGAAAATAATTCTTTCAAATACAAAATGCGATTTTTGCGGGTCAAGTGACTTCATTAATAAGTTTTTGGGTGAGATCGAGATAACAAGTGTCAGGATAATATTTATCAAAAAAACATTGAATAAAACAAGGAATACAAGCGATGATTTCAAATACTCAATAAAAATGAACAGGAAACCAATGTCATTTGCAGAAATTGAAAGATTGGCTATTGCCGATGGGTTTGAATCATCCTATGATTTCTTTTCCTTTTTCGATAACCATTATGATCTCAGAGAATCAAAGATGTTTGCTATATATAACTTCAAGTGGTTGTAATATGTAATACATTTAAAGCTGTAATACATTAACTAAAATAACAAGAAACTAAATGATTATCATGCCAAAAGTATATCGACTAGGGTTAGTAAGGCAATATGTCAGCAATCAAGGCAAAAATGATACTCCTGAACCTTTTTGTGAGTTAAGGGCTTTTATTTTCGTTGACAGGTTGCCTACTTTCATGCAAAAGAGAAGAATAAGATCAATCCTTTCAGATGAATTGGATAAGCTAGAGGATATAATAGAATCAATAGGTCAGCAGAGAAGGGAAGGAACTATATCAGAGGAAACAGGCGATGATTACCAAAAATACAAGTTCTTTGAGATACTGAATCCTACACCAATAGATGTAAAAATGCCTACTAGAAATGTAAGAGTTATGATTGAGGGTTATGAAGTTGAAAATGTAGATTTGGAAAGCATTTTCCAGATGGGTCAAGCAAGATACTTTTCAGATGGCACAGAAAGGCAAATAGCTTACTCAAAAGATAAATTCCTTAACCTTCTTCTGAACAAACCTCAAAGATATTTCGCTTTAAAGAGGGTTCATGGTTCACCATTTGAATACGATGAAGCCGACATAAAGGGAAGGCTAGTTCCTTACCAAGTAAGGAAGAGAAGGATTGTTGAAGCAAGAGAGGACATGATAAGGGGATTGGCTGATTGGAGAAAGGGTACTGATTTGAGAAGATCAGTCTATGACATAATGCGTATAGTTGAAGAACAAAGAAAATTAAGAGGGTGATAACTGATGAATGAAGAGAACAAATTGGATGAAGTGACAGCTATAAACACTTTAAAAGACCAGCTTGAAGAGTTCAGCGAATATAGGAAGGCAATAGAACTAGCAATAAATGAAATGCACAAAACAATAGTGAATCTATCTGAAAGGGTAAAATCAAATGAAACAATAAGGGAAAATGTAAGCACATTGAAAACAGAGATAGATGAAATAAAGAAACCAATAGAAAAAATGACTGAATCAGTTGGAAAGATAAACAGCTTAACAAATCTGATTGATAGAATGTCTGCTAGTTTGGAAAGAGCAAACAATGAAGTTGGTCAGATGAAAAAAGCCATTGAATCAGTAGACAATAAAGCCGATAAGTCACTTGAACTAAAGAAAAGACTAGGAGAATTAGTCAAATTCTTAGTGAGTGACTAGGAATGGATGAAAGGAT
>CAYOUP010000030.1:4617-15558 GCA_964407125.1 uncultured Hyphomicrobiaceae bacterium
AGACTAGGAGAATTAGTCAAATTCTTAGTGAGTGACTAGGAATGGATGAAAGGATAAAATCAAAGATTGAGGAATTGGAGAATTGGTTATATGAAGGTAGCGACAAAGTTGATGAAGAAGGAACTCTGTCAATCATTGATGCACTTAAATCTATTTCAAAAAAAGGCTAATTTTAATATAAAGGAAGGTGATTTAGAATGTCATTAAGCAAACTTATGAAAATAGACAACAAATGGAAAAGGGTATCTCTGAACCCTGAAGAAATGCAACAGGTTCTTGAGAACCTAGTGGAATTCAATTCAAACGAATTCAAAAGGTGCATGGATATAGCAGAAAAGATGGATAAGAAGGATAAGCTAAAAATAACAATGGCACTCTTTGATAAACAAGGTCTAGCTTCTTACACCGCCATGTCTGAAGCATTGGAAGGAAAAGTAAACGAACTAAAGGACAAAATGTATGGAAAAAATGAATCAAACTTCAATAAAGAATTAGAGAAAACTGAACCTAAACCAATGGAGAAAAATGAAGGAACATCATCAGAACAGATAAAGGCAATAAAGGAACAGATCAAAGAGCCACCAAAAGATGTTGTAAAAGAAGCACCAAAACCTGAACCAGAACAGAAAGTAGAAACAGTTGAACTTGAAGATGAAGATAGTCCTGAAGATGTTGCAGAAGATGTATTCGGTAACGAATGGAATCCAGAGAAGGGAAAGTTTGAAGAGAAGAAGGATGATTGAATGAGAGATTTTTCAGTCACCATATTTGGTGTCGGAAAAGTAGGATCAACAATAGCCTTCTCTTGCATAATAAAAGAACTATGCGATTCAATAGACCTAATAGACACAGACTATGAACGACTTGCATCAGAACATTCAGACTTGGTTCAGGCAAAAGAAACTTACAAGAAAAGGATCAGCGTAGCGTTGCCAATAGAGCCAAGGGAATCAGATGTCTATGTAATTTGTGCTGGAAACAGAAGAGGTAATGACAAAGGCTCAAGGGAAGTTCTGTATATCAAAAACAGGGAAACTGTAATCAGAATCCTTGAAAAAATAAAGAAGGTAAGGAAAGAGAATAGCCTAGTGTTGATGGTGACTAACCCATCCACACAGCTATCAAAGGATGCTCTTGATTATGTACCCTTGGTGATCCCCTGTGGAAATCTAATAGACAACGCTAGATTAAGGCTATGTAAGGTTCAGGGTTCGCATGAGAAGCCGGACATTGAGCAGAAATGCCTTGATGTGGTTAATGGCAAAGGATACACCAATTATGCCATTACTACTGAGGTTTTATTGAGAATAATTCAATGGCAAAGGGGATTGGATTGTTTATACTTGTAGATTATATTGAGGTTATCTTTCTTGGTCTTTTTGCTTCAATTATATCTCTTTTAATTAACAAGAATTTTGGAAGCACAGAACAACTTAGTCAGATCAAAGTAGACCAGCATAGAATTAACCAACTGATTAAGGAAGCTAGAAAGTCAGGTGATAACCAGAAGATGAAGGAACTCTCTGAACAGGCTGTGAAGAAATCAGAACAGCACTTCAATGTCAATATCAAGCCTATGGTTATCTCTTTCTTTGTCTATGTCGCTTTCTTAATTGTGATCTGGTTTTACTATTTGGGATGGTTTTTGTTATATTTTGTGACCGTAATTATGGCTAATTACTTGCTGAAAAAGTGTCAAAAACGCTATGAATAGAGCCTAAAATACATTGAAACTATTTATGTCTTACCGTTAATTATTACCAAGAGGTGATGAAATGACCGAGTTCAAACTTAGCAGAAGGAATCTCCCTTACAAAGTGCAAGTCTTGAAGGAAATCGCTAGGGGAGTTCTTAGTGCTAGAAATTACTCTGTCTTATTGAAACACCGCTTAGAAATAAAGAGAATGAAGAATTACCACTATACGAATCCAGATAAAGTTGACCATGCAAGTGGTTGTTATAACAAATATCAAAGAAAGCTGGTAATTAGAAGCCTTAATGGAGATTGCATATCCGACAATTCAATCTATGTATGGATACATGAGATCGGACACATGGTTTGGTTTAAGGATAGAAGAATAACCAAGAAAAGAACAAAAGTTCATGCAAAGGCTTTCAAGAACCTAGAAAAAAGGCTGTGGGCAAAATACAAAGAAGAAGTCAAGCCTAGATTAGCGGAGATCAAAGACAGATGTAAAGGTAGGGAAGCTAACTTCCGCAAGGTTGGAACAATTAGGAAGTTGACTTCCACTCAGGAAAAGGAACGCAAACAAACCATCGAATACAAGCTAGAGAAAGTGTGTGAATTGAAAAAGAAATGGAAAACAAAAGAGAAAAGAGTAAATACCGCACTAAAGAAACTCACCCGAAAAGAAAAACTTTACAATACCCTGTTAGCAAAGAGATAGGGTATTTTTTTTTTTGCGAAATGTTATGGATTATCCATATCTGGATTAAAAGGTAACTCATAAGCTGGATCAGTTACAGTTATATGCTCTATGCTTCCGTTTGGATAGAATGTTATGTTAAATTGTTCAGATTTTCCTAACTGTGCTTTGCAATTATCAAACCCATCAGAATATGCGTTTAGGCATTGTGTCTGAAAGAAATACAAAAAGAAGAAAATAAGCACTATCGAGATCGCTATCTGGAAAAGGAAATAGTATGCTGGTTTGTCCTTCAGATACTTATCACTTATGTAACCCATAGAGATCACTTAGATGTAATACATTTATTCTTTTCTATTCTTTCTAGCTTTTTCAGTATATCCATAAAAACAGGATTCTTTTCTGACACATTTTTCTGTTCATGTGGAAGGATTAGCTTATAATCAATAGCACCCAAAGTTATTGAAAACGCTGAAACCAGAATTAGGGTCAAAACTAGGTCAAATTCGGTAGAAACTATGAACAAATACCCAATCATAACAAACTGAACAATTCCTATGTAGTTTTTTACCCTATTGAACATTACTAGGAACTTGATAGGGTTTCTGAAAACTCTGTGCATCTAAACTCCTTTAAAAAATCTTTATAGTAGGATCGGATTCAAACTTTTTCTTCCAATAATCACTACCAGCTTTATCAGCTTCCTTCCAAGTTTCAAAAATCTGTCCACCACACTCTTCACATTCACAAAAGTTACCATGTTCTCTATTAAAATTAGGCTGGAATCTTATCTCCATCGGTTCATCCACTTCTTCTTCCATATCCATTTCTTCATTCGTATCATACATATCAAAAATCTCTTTTGTATAAAAATACATTGTTGACATGAAAGTTCCCGGTTTCGGGTAGCCTGTCCTGAATATATTTAGCTTCAAAACACTCTCATTTCTTGATAACAACCCATAAGAGGTGAAATCAAGAATTCTTCTAATGCGTTTATCAAGCTGACTAGGGTCTTGAGTTGTTATCGCATAGATAAGTTCTCTTTTTCTTGATCTTAGAAGAATATCAGATACTATTTTGTTCTTTTTGGTTATTGATGATCTTGCATCACAGATTGACCACAATTCATCTGCAAGAATGAATCCATCTTTGCATTGATTGATTTGATTAATTCCTTTTATATGATAATATGGTATTCTATATAGATGAATGTTCGAGAAAACCTTTCTTTTACGAACATACCAATTTTTATAACAAAGGCTTACAGCAGTCAGGGTTTTACCACTATTACCAGAAACTTGAACATTCCCATCTAAATAAGTAAAGAAATTCCCATGTTCAGTTTCAAGACACCAAACTTTGCCTTTATACTTTTCTAAACTAATATTTGATATTCCATTTGAACCTGAATCAGAATATGTACTAAAATATCCTTTAGGCATAAATGAAACATGGACTTCTTGACAATCCTTTGATCCTATTATTTGCCTTCCTTTTGTTTTACCACCATTTTGTGACTTTCTGACTGTTAGTCTAGGGTTATATCCACATCTTAAACAAAGTTTCATAACATCATGTGAAAGTCTTTTACTTATTGTATAATAAGTTTGGTTAGTAGAACCATCACCCTTAAACAATGTATCTAAAAGCCTAATTTGTATATAAGGGGAGAGTTCAGTTATTTCTTTTGGTATCTTTTTATTTTTTGAATATCTACCACATCTTTCATTAAAATATCTTCCTAAATCTTTATGAAATATTACGAATTTAGAACCGTTTTCATATACACCATAGTTCAATTTCATTTTATCAAGTAATTCCTTAATTTCTTCTTTGTGATTATAATTTCTTAATTGAACATATAATGTGCTTTTTCCATTGGGTTTGAATATTGATCCTTCAGAAATATACCAACCCATTAATTTTACAAAATCTAAAATATAGAAAGAATTTAGATTTTCTGATTTTATATTTCTACCATTTTTAAATATATCCTTTTCTATATAGTTATAAATGTAAAATGTGCTAGTTCTTTTCCCTTCAGTTTTAAATGAAACAGGAATATAACCCTTTCCTTTCAAATCCCTTGCTTCAATATATTCTGTTTTTAATATGTTTTTTTTCTTGAATAACATTCTATGATTAGGTGTTACTAAAAAATTATATCTTTTTGATTTTATTCTATACAATTTTCCATCATAATCGCCTAAGATTTTATCTTTTACTTTTGTTTCTATAATATTCTCGTTATTATCAATAGCAAATACATTATCACCAACATTTATTTCTTCAAATGTTTTTATTCCATCTGGTGAAAATATTTTTGTATCTTCTGAATGACAACCAAGTTCTCCAACTACTGAAAAAAGTACCATTCATATCTCCTTTATGGTCTTTGTAAACATAATGTCTGAGGGGAACGACCAAGTCCAACAATCTTCCCTATGCCTACAAAGATGTCCACTCAATCCCCAAGATAACTTACTTTGGCTTCAATCTTTTGTGCCTTGAGGAAGCCTTCAAGATTCTTTATAGCCTTTCTTTTAGGCAAATTAAACACTCTCTGCATGGGAACAGAGAAAGGAATCCTGATCATTACTGAATCACCCTCTTTCCAATGAACGAACAACATTTCATCAGGCAAAATCTCTTCTGGATTGCTTATCTGGACAGGAAGCGGAAGTTTAAGACTACTGAGTTTCTTTCTAGCATCAGGCATCTGCTTTCCCCATTCCTCTTCAGCCATTTCACAAAAACTCTTTATGGCTGGTTCTATTACTTCTATATCTCCTTTTATCTTGAACAGCATTTAGATCACCTAGTGAATTCCCTTGACTGTTGTGCTGATCTCTGTTGCTTTAGTTTTATGTCGTTTACCAGCTTATCCAAGAAATTCTCATTCTGTTCATCTTCCTGTAGCTGTTCTTCCTGATACCCATAGAGTTCTTCTATTGTTGGCTTCTTTTTCTTTTCTTGATCGTCTAGTATATCGAATATTGACATTCAATCACTCTCCTTTTACTTTGAGGTCAATCCACTAAATAAATCACCAAGTCCTCTTCCTCTCTTATCCTGATTCATTCCACCAAGTCCGCTTCCGATGAATACGAATTCTTGCCTTGATGATCTTACTCTTGATATTCGTAGCCTTAGAAAATCATTAGCATAATCTTCCATCATTTTTGAATTAAATGCTTTCCCAATGACAAACAACACAGGCAAAGAGAATACTTCACTTGGAGTAACATCAGTCAATGTCTTTAGCTTATCACCTTTAGGGTCAAGCATTTCCATATAAAGTTTCGCAAGAGCTTCTTCAGTTCCGATAATAGTATCTTGCAGATGTTCTTCCCCTCTTTCCAATGCCATTTACATCAACTCCTTATTTTTTAACCAAATCCACCCAAATATGAGTAGCTGTATAGGAAACTAATCAGGAAGATAACTCCAAACAACAATATCATAAACAATCCCTTACCCTTACCCAATGAAAACCCTTTCTTATCATCTGTGCTGTATTTCTTCAAGTGTTGAAGGAATCTGAAGTCAGCAGTCTGTCTTAATACATCAGGTGTAATGTCCTTATAATCACCTGTTTGCATCCCAAACACAGGATTGAATGGTGCTAGTGTTTCCCTGATCTCTGTTCCTATTGGTGTTATTCCTATTTCAGCATAATCATTATCTTTTGCCAAGTCTTTCTTGACCTCAAATCCGCATGGTCTTAGTTTATCCCATTTAAGAAGGTACATTATCTTATTGCCACCGAACATTCCACTACCTTTGACTATGATTGGTCTATATTGGTCTATAATGAATTCTTTATCTCCTATAGGATCGTCATACTTCACTGTTGCTTTTCCGTTGTAAATCTCAATATCCTTCTCTTCAGCAGTCCAATCTGTGTGAAAGATCAAGGCTTTTTCTTTGATTGCCTTTCCTTTCTCTACCTTAATCTTCTTCTCTGAGGATTTCTGAGATTTTTGTGAAGCACTCTCTGAGGTTTTTTCCTTTGTCGGTAAAATTCCAAATTTTCTCATTATTATCTCCTACAGTTTTTATCTTTATTAAACCAGCATCCCTTAACTGATGCAAAAACGAATATCCAGCGAACTTGTAACGCCTAGCTTCCTTGACTGTGAATTCATTGTCAACCTCTGTCATAAAGCTAATTAGCACATTGTCAACTTTGATTGTGTATGACATACTAATTTTATGGTTTGGTTATTTAAAAGTATTACACTATTTGTTAAATTATTTTAAAAGCATTATTTATATTAGATTTGTACTACATTCTAAATTAAGTGATTTATATGGCATCAACAGGCGAAATGAGGGCTTATGTCGCTTCATTCATCACCTCTATCGTAGCTGTGGTTGTAGCTGTTCAGCTTATCCCAACACTTCTTGACGCAGTAAACAATGTCACAGGAGTTGCACTTCTGTCCGCTACACTTGTAGGTACGATTGTGGGTGCTGGAATCGTTCTCTTCATAATGAGGGCGTTCCTTTAAAGAGTGAGCAACTATCCTTCCTGAAAACCCCGGACTAGGGGCGAACCCTAGTCCAATCAATATTTAAAACTTTTTCTTTATTTTTTGATATGGATAGCAAGAAAATTACTAGAATTATAGTGATTTGTGCTTTTTTTATAAATATAACAGCGTTATTTGTTACCTTCTATTCTATGGCTCTATACCCATGTGTTGAAGGAGTTGATGTTTGCGTAATCGAAATGAATCCAATTCAGGATTATTTTATTCAGGTGGGTGGTTTACCATTGAGCATCATAACATCATTGATTTTCTGGTCATTGGTTTTTGTATATTTTGAAGTGATAATAATACGCACTTTTCATAACAAAATGCCTAGAATCCCAATATTGATCTCATTATTCCTTCTAATACCTTTGAAGATTGACCTTTTGAATGATTTATTGGTTTTGACCGTAACTCCATTTCTATGATGTATTACACATAAATATAAGTTATCCATATAATCTAATAGTATGTTGAAAAGCAAACTCCTAATACTGACTATTTTAGCGATGGTTTTAACTGTAGGAGTTGTAAAAGCACAAATCTATGATTCTATAGGAGTAGATACAAAACAAGTTTATCTTGAATCTGGTTTCCCATTGTATTGCGATCCATACGATCCAAAAATAGCCTGTGACGATAGTGGAAGATGTATAGCATTGGTATATGAAAATAGTGCATTATGCCAAAGAGGTGTCAAGATATTGTATTCCCCTGACGGATTCACAACATATCCTTCAACACCAATAACAGCATTGACAGCCGATTATAGCGGTTACTTGAATGGATTTCTTGATTATTCACATTTGCCTTATGATGTGACCTATGTTGAATCTGAGGGGAAATGGTACATTTTCAATAAAAATGAGAGATATAGCTATGATCCTGTTAATGGTCTATTAACTCTTTCAGATATAGGTACAAAAAGATGGGGAATTCAGTTTGTCAATGATACATCATATTTTGTAATTCACACAATACATCTTGGAACTACTAAAAACCAATGGGAAGTAAGGGATATAACAGATAGTTCAATCCAAATGTCAGGTGATACATCTTCCACAGGTGGCTGTTCTGGAACAGGTGGAGTTGAATATGATGTCCAGAAACTTAGAGGTTTCGCAACTGAGAAAGATGGAACTCTTATATATGATGTAAGATATGCCTACAATGGTAATGATTGTTCACCACAAACACAGGGGACTTTCCCATCGGGTGCTACTTTCTATGAAAGTTATGTGAATGATTATCTGCATTATGTAAATATATCTCAGGGAATGTTCAGAACATTTAGTTCTACATTGACAGGATACAGCGACCCAAGTTTGCTTTATGCTTTCAATACAGGAATAGATGAAGTGATAAACGCAAGTTCTTCTTTCAGTTCAAATAGCGTTTATTATATTTGGGATAGGGATTCAAATTCAACAGGTGATGGTGTTTACCTTTATGAAGAGCCATTGATTCCGATATATATAAGACCTGTTCAGTATGTACCATCAAGCATTGTAGAAGTTGAAGCTGTAAATGTGTCAGCTACTTTAACCTGTCTTAGCACAGGAAGCACAACAACAGCATCAGGATCACAGATAACTTTATACTCACCTTGCACTAATAACATATCATTAACATTTTCAGCAAGTGGAATATACCCATTGACCTATACGGACATATTCAACATACCAGAATCATGTTCACAAATGCTGTTAAGACCTTCATATATTGACAATTATGATGTGACTTTCTTAGTTCAGGATCAGATAACACTAGACCCAATATCAGGTGCAAATATTGACATAGTTTATGATTCAAATACCACAGATGCTAACGGTGAATCAATAATAGAAACTCTACCTCTCGATGGTGTGACATTTACTAGGATAGGTAATGGATGCAATAGGGTTTATACAGCATCAGGTAGCATAAAGGATTATTTGATAACCACCCAAGCTAGTAATTATATAACAGATACCAGAATTGACCAATTAGCTTACTACAGTAATGGAATTATACTCTTCAAGTCTGAATATCCTATACAACTATTCCCATCTGATTCAGTTGTGCTGAATGTCCATATTAAGACCTCTGATGGACAGGAAATAAGACCAATCAATACAGTTATGAGTGCTTATGGTTCTAATATAACAAGGGTCGTGATTGATAATTATCCTTATCCAAGAAACTATGTTAGCGAATTTCCGGCAATATTCCAATTCGTTGATAATAGGACTAGCTTTGATGTCAATTTGACCTATGAATATTTCAACAACACATATTATGAGAATGTGACAGTCACAAAGGGAACATTCGGTGATTATTATTTTGAAGTTCCTGAATCATCTGGAAATCTATCATGCCTTACAAATGATGATTGTGAATCAGCTAAATGCGTTGGGAACATTTATAATACACTAATAGGATGCAATTCAGGTAAATGCACTTACAATACAGAAAACTGTCTGTCTTGCGACCCACAAATAGGATGCTATAATTTACCGACATCTGATGAATGTAATGAGAATTCAGATTGCCTTCCTTTATCTGAATGTATATCGAATGGAAAATCAAGGACAGGTCTTTGCGGTTCAGAAGGAGTTTGCCTTTTGAAAGACATAATATGCCAAAGTCCAGACTTTTGCGATTCAAACCTAACTTTGCCAAGTAACCAGACAACAGGAATGTGTAGACAGACCTTCCTATGCGTTCTTACAGGTGGAAACGCTGAAGCCTTTGTAATAAAAGTACCGACAAATAATCTTGAATACGCATTGACAGGACAGCCTTGGAAGAATATTGTCGATGTTACTTACAGGTGTAATGTTGAAACATCTGGTACAAGGTCTTGTATTGATGGATATACAGCATCTATAGCAGAAGCAAATGTAGGAATTGCAACATTCCCTGAGAATTGGGCTTACTCTTCAACAGCAACAGGAATTGAGTTTTATGATGTAGCAGTTAGCTGTTCGGATGGGTGCAATATAACCTATGAATATTGCGAAAATGGATGTGCTGATGGTTACTGTCTTATAAACCCAACATCACCTCAAGCTAGTGCAAGAAACTTCTTTCAAGCTATGCAGTCATGGTGGATAACAATGTTCCCGACAATTTGGGATCAGGCTTTCATGTGGACAATAATAACACTACTAGCTTCATTAGGAATAGCTGGTGGTCTTGGGTTTGTAATGAGAGGTGGATCAGGTACAGGTTTTGGTGGTCAGGAACTTGGTAGTGTATTCTTAGGATCAGCTATTTCCCTATTCCTATTGGGTTCATTCATAGGTGCTATGCCATTGTTCATAAGTATAATCTTTGCTATACTTGCTGGTTTCCTAGTATGGCAAATATGGAAGTAATAATATGTCTGAATATGGATGGATAGCTGGTGGATTGTTTATGACATTCTTTCTACTGATAATATTCTCCAATTTGGCTGTCTATAATTCATCAATAGTATGTCCTCAGTCTGCTCAGTCAATTCAGGAAGGATTGACAGGATCAGGCTCTAATGTAATCACACAGATAAGCACAATAGCTAGTGTTTTGTTTTCACCATGTTCTGGTCTTGATTGGTGGATTTACCTTTTAATATTTGTACCAATAGGATTTGCTGTGATAGTATTTGTTACTCCATTCATAGGTAGCTGATGTATTACAAAGCAATATATTACATATAGGTAAATTGATATTATGAAAAAGTGGATATTCCTATTAATGCCTGTAATAATGCTTCTTTTAGCTTCAAATGCTTCAGCAGATTGGGCTAATGATGACTTCTTTTATAGAAATACTATAACTTTGGAAACGGTGTCAACTAATACTACATCGAATTATCAAGCACTCATTAACATAACTGATGTTTCAAACATACAGGATGATTGTGATGATATACAATTTTATGATGATGATGGTATAACCGAATTGCCATATTGCCTTTATGATTATTCAGCCGGTGAGTTTTGTTTAGTATGGGTAAGAGTTGCTGATTCAATAACAACAACAGGAACAAA
>CAYOUP010000030.1:15568-16306 GCA_964407125.1 uncultured Hyphomicrobiaceae bacterium
AATTCAACTATTTCATCACAGTCTGATTGTTATGGTACATTCTCAGGACTAGCTTATGATGATTTTCAGGATGGAAATGATGTAGGATGGTCTACAGGAAGAACATCAGGAACACCAACAGCATCAGTTATTGATTTGGGTGGTGGGGATTATGTTTATAATTTATCTGCTAGTAATGGAGATTATATATCAAAATATAATGGAACAATACCGACAAGGGATTATGCAATAGAAGCTGATTTCTATCCTGTCTATGGTTCATCTGGTTATGGGTCGAGAATAGGAACTTATGTAAGCGATTCTGCATGGTTCACAATACAGTTTGATATTCAAGTAAATGATATAGATTCTGCATCAGTAAATCCAAGTTTCTCAGGTTGGTCTGAACATACTTCAAATGCTGTTCCAGCACTTTCAGATGGTGCATGGTATCATACAACAATAACAATGACAGATGGCAATACAAATACATCAACTTATCTATCATCTGGAAGAAAAAACACAACAACATTATATCAGGGAACAGCTACAAATTCAGCATACGATGTAAATGGTTCATTGAGCCTGATGTCAGAATATTATACTACATTGTATGATAATGTAATAGTAAGGGAATGGCAATATGACGAACCAACTTATTCATTGGGGAGTCAAGAATCATTTTGGGGGAATCCCGATTATACTTATAGAAGGGGAATATATGTGAACCAGACAGGTTCAACTACATTGGATAATTGG
>CAYOUP010000031.1:0-16214 GCA_964407125.1 uncultured Hyphomicrobiaceae bacterium
AAGCTGACGGTCTCGGAAGCCCGCGCGCTTATCGCGGACGGCACCATTACCGGCGGCATGATCCCAAAGATCGAGGGCTGTATCGACGTGGTGGAGGCAGGCGTCGAAGCCGTCGTCATCATCAACGGCAAGGTGCCCCACGCGGTGCTGACGGAGCTGTTCACGCAGCACGGCGCGGGGACGTTGATCGAACGCGACTAACGGTCAACTCGTTTGCGGTGCAGGATCGCCAAGAAGCTGGCAACCCGTCGGACCGGCCTTGGACTCGCCAACGATGGCGGATTCCAGGACTTCGATGGATGACTCGAGCAGGTTCGTGTCCTTGATTTCACCTTCGGCAAGACGGCAGGCGTCCACGCCCAGATCATGAATATCGTAGACAACACGCCAGGTCGGGATCACAGCACGATAGGACACGAGCACCTTGCGGGCCATGTCCTTGAAATGATGGTCGGTGATGTCGAACTTGCAGAGGCCGCGATCCATGCAGCGGGCGGTTGCATCATAGAGCTGCACCAGCGACATACCGCTGAAATCAAGAAGATCATCATGTTGGACCTTGGCGATCCGATAGTCGCGGAGCAGCCGCTCGATCGTCTGTTGCGGAAAGCTCTCGACATTGATCTGATCGTTCCGCAGGCGGGTAACGATTTCGGCTTCCAGATCGAAAAGCTGCTTGCGGGCATCGTATAGACGCTCGTTATTATGCAGGGAAATAAATGCGATCGCTGCGTCTGTCCGGCTCTGCCGGTTGCTCTCCCAGAGCTGCGCGGCGGTAAAGATAAGACCGATAATGGCAACGATAACCGTTCCCTGGGTAAACCGGGACGTTTGAAACCCCTGATCCATGATTGTGCTCCCCTCAGCAGCCCGGCCGCTTGCAAATCGCTATCGTGCCCGAACCATCGAGCTTGTCACGATAAAAGTTGGCAATGCATTGCAGATCCTGATGCGAAAAGGTTATCAGCAGTTCCCCGGATTTCGCGCCCAAGGCCTGCAGATTGACCAGGACAGGTTGCTGCTGGCTCAAATATTTCGGCAATGTAGAAATCACCTGCCGCAAGGCGGCTTTATCGACATTCCACATTTCTCCGTCGGGGCATTGCAGAGTCTGCTGCGCCTTCACCGCCCCTCCGGCCAGCATCGAGAAAAGGATACTTGCCATCGCAAGGCTGACCAGTTTGCTCCCGATGAATGTTCGAAGCCTGGCAATCATTTTCCTGGACCCTCTCTTTGACTTGTTTACCAACAGTCCAACGATTAACTAAGATAAATCCTGCCTCCAGCCAACTCCAATCAGCCTGAACAGGAGATTTATGGCGGTTATCTGCCTGTGAGACTGCCGTTTCCATACCATTTGTTGTGTTTATGCTGGCCATGAAAATCGGGTGACAATCTTTTTGGGCAGGCTTAGTTTCATGCGCATGGAACTCCTAACGAGCAAGGAAAAGTCGGCGTTCCGCCGCGTGAATACCTGGATATTCGATCTCGACAACACACTGTATCCGGCCGAATGCAATCTCTTCGCTCAGATCGACCAGCGCATGGGCGCGTTCCTGTCCGAATTTCTGGGCGTCGATCTCATCGAGGCAAGACGCATTCAGAAGGATTATTATCATCGCTACGGCACGACCCTGACAGGATTGATCAAAGAGCACAAGATGGCGCCGGAGCGCTATCTGGATTTCGTGCACGACATCGACCTCGCCCCTGTCGCCGAAGCGCCCGAACTTGGGGCCGCGATCGAAAAACTTCCCGGCCACAAATACATCTTCACGAACGGCTCCCGCCGACATGCCGAACGCGTGGCGGAAAAGCTGGGCGTGCTCCATCATTTCGAGGATATTTTCGACATCGTCTCCGGCGAATACGTCCCGAAGCCGTCAGCGGAAGCCTATGACCGCTTCCTGAAAGCGCATGGCGTCGACGCGCCGGGCAGCGCTATGTTCGAGGACATTCCGCACAATCTCGAAGCGCCGCACAAGCTCGGCATGTCCACCGTGCTGGTGCATTCATCCTATTACGATCACCCCTCACAACAGGGCATCAAGGAATGGCGCGTTCTGCCGCCGCATGTTCACCATATGACGGCAGATCTGGTCGGGTTCCTTCAGGAGACGCTGGAAGAAATGGCTGCCAAGGACGGGAACGGCAGCAGCGACCGTTAGGGCGCTATCCCATGTCGGCCTCGCCTCATAGCCGCCGATCGGTGGAGTGAGGGCTATTGCGGGTTTGAGCCCATACCTACCGGCGGACGATCTGCTAAACTGATCGAATGATGACAGCCAATCAATACAGTTTTCGCAAAGCGACACTGGATGATCTCGATTTGCTCATGGAATGGCAATCGAACTCCCATGTCCGTGAATGGTGGGACGCGGATGAGCCATACGATGAAGAAGAATTAGCTGATCCTCGGGTAGCACGCTGGATTGTTTCAACCTTCGGACGCCCCTTCGCGTTCATGCAGGACTATACAGTTCATGGGTGGGAAGATCACCATTTTGCTGAACTTCCCAAGGGTTCGCGGGGAATTGACCAATACATTGGAGACCCTGAAATGATCGGTGTCGGGCATGGGTCAGCGTTTATCGGCGCGAGAATGCAGGCTCTCTTTGATGAGGGAGCGCCCGTGATCGCGACCGATCCTCATCCTGACAACAGACGGGCGATTGCTGTTTATAAAAATCTGGGTTTCGAACCGTTCGGACCACCTCAGGAAACTCAGTGGGGCTTGATCTTGCCAATGATGGCGAGGCGGTAAACGGCTGGCTGTCAATGTGTGCTTTATCCGCATATCCGCCTTGTAGCGATTAGAGCAAATGACTGCTTTCACCCGCCAAGCTGACATCAGCACTTTGCTACCGGCGCATTTGGAGCGAAACAAATATTCAAACTGCCCCACTCCAAAACACCCCCAGCGATTGACAATTCCCGCCGCTTGCGCTCCACAAGGACGGGATACGATCTTGCAGGGAATTGCCAATGTCCGAACAGCTCAAATCCGTCATTGAATCCGCCTTCGAGGCGCGCGACAGCGTCAATAGCCAGACCACCGGCGAAATTCGCGAAGCTGTCGGGGCAGCGCTTGCCCTGCTCGACAAGGGCGAGGCTCGTGTTGCCGAAAAGCAGCGCGGTGAATGGATCGTCAATCAATGGCTGAAGAAAGCCGTGTTGCTGTCCTTCCGGCTGAACGACATGACGCCGATTTCCGGGGGGCCGGGCGGTGCGACATGGTGGGACAAGGTGCCCTCGAAATTCGAGGGATGGGGCGATGCCGAATGGCTGAATGCCGGTTTCCGCGCCGTACCGAACTGCACCGTGCGCCATTCGGCCTATATCGCGCCGGGCGTCGTGCTGATGCCGAGCTTCGTCAATCTTGGCGCCTATGTCGATAGTGGAACGATGGTGGACACATGGGCGACGGTTGGCTCATGCGCGCAGATCGGCAAGAATGTGCATCTGTCTGGTGGTGCGGGGATCGGCGGCGTGTTGGAGCCGCTTCAGGCCAATCCGGTCATCATCGAGGATAATTGCTTCATCGGCGCGCGGGCCGAGGTTGCCGAGGGCGTCATTGTCGGCGAAGGCTCGGTCCTGTCGATGGGCGTCTATATCGGCCAGTCCACCAAGATCGTGGACCGCACCACCGGCGAGACATTCCGCGGCCACGTCCCGCCCTATTCCGTCGTCGTGCCGGGCGCAATGCCGGGCAAGCCGCTCCCGAATGGCGAGCCGGGCCCCTCGCTCTATTGCGCCGTAATCGTCAAGCGCGTGGACGAGCAGACCCGTTCGAAGACCTCGATCAACGAGTTGCTCAGGGATTGAATGACTTTTGTGACGTCGTCTCTGGATGAGGTGCAGCGATTAATCGGTGCACTGCTGATTCGGGATCCTGTGTCTGCAACGCACCGCCATGCGCTGCAGCACACACGGGACGACACTATAATTATCAAAGCAACTGGCGGGCGTGGCGGGCTATGACGGCTTCTTCATCGGTCTGAATAATCAGCGCCTGCATCTTGCTATCCGGCGCACTGATCCGCTCCTCGCCGCGTTCATTGGCACTCTCGTCCAGCACCAGACCAAGCCACGCACAGCCTTCGCAGATCCCCTTTCGGACCGAAGCAGCATGTTCACCTATCCCTCCGGCAAAGACGATCGCGTCCATACCACCGAGCGCCGCCGCCATCGCGCCGATCTGCGTGCAGGCGCGATAGACGAACAGGCCGACGGCTTCGCGTGCATGCGGATCATCGCTTGCAAGCAGTTCCCGCATATCATGGCTGATGCCTGAGACGCCAAGCAGACCCGATTGACCGGACAACATCGCCTCGGCCTCGCCGACTGACATGCCCCGGTCGCGGATCAGATGCAGCACAACACCGGGATCAAGATCGCCACAACGCTTGCCCATGACGAGGCCGTCCAGCGCTGTAAGGCCCATGCTGGTGGCGATACTCCTGCCACCGCGCATGGCGCAGACACTCGCGCCATGCCCGAGATGCAGCGCGATAACCCGCGCCTGCGGATTGCCGCGCAGATCGTCCGGCAGAGCGCCCGCAATATATTCGTAGGAGAGGCCGTGAAAGCCATAACGCAAGACGCCATCGTCGATCAGATACCGCGGCAGGGCATAGAGCTGGGCGATGCGCGGCTGGCTGCGGTGAAATGCGGTATCGAAACAGGCGATCTGCGGCAGGCCGGGACGCACAGCCTCCAGCGCCTCGATCCCCGCTATATTGGCAGGCTGATGAGCGGGTGCGAGCGGCGCAAGCGCGCGCATTTTTGCAAGCTCTTCAGGCGTAATCCGGACGGCGCCGGTAAACGCACGCCCGCCATGCACGACCCTGTGCGCCCCCGCCACAATCTCTGCACCATCAACGCGGCTGGGCAGAAAATCAATCAGCCAGCGGAACAATTCTCCTTTATCCGAGGCAACCTGCGATGGGATCTGGATATCCTCGCCGCCCAGATGCATCACCGGCGCATCATTGAAAAGGTCAATCACGCCGCGCAGCATGGCGGAGCCATCCGAGCGCGCATCATGCAGCGCGAATTTCAGCGTCGACGACCCGGCATTCAGAACGAGGATCAGCTCTGTCACAGCCTGCCCTCCAGCTTACGGCGAATATAGAGCAGAGCCAGCGCCGCCGAAGCAAGACGTGCGGGAACACCGTCCGCACGGCTGGTCAGCATGATCGGCACGCGCGCACCGAGCACGATACCCGCCGCATCGGCTCCTGCGAGATAGATCAGCTGCTTCGCGATCATATTGCCGGCTTCCAGGTCCGGAGCGACCAGAATATCGGCCTCGCCCGCCACTTGCGATTTGATGCCCTTGGCTTCGGCTGCGGCCTTGGAGACCGCATTGTCGAAGGCGAGCGGCCCGTCGAGAATACCGCCGGTGATCTGGCCGCGATCTGCCATCTTGCAGAGTGCGCCCGCCTCAACGGTCGAGGCGATGCGCGGATAGATTATCTCCACGGCGGACAGGATTGCAACTTTCGGCATATCGAGCCCGAGCGCATGGGCAAGTTCGATGGCGTTCTGGATGATGTCGCGCTTGGCTTCGAGGTCCGGATAGATGTTGATGGCGGCGTCCGTGATCAGCAGCGGCTTGGAATAGGCCGGTACATCGAGGCTGAAAACATGGCTCATGCGCCGCTCGGTCCTCAGACCATGCTCCTTGTTCAGCACCTCGCCCATCAGTTCATCCGTATGCAGAGCGCCCTTCATCAGCGCTTCCGCCCGCCCCTCACGCACGAGCCGAACGGCAAGATTGGCGGCGGCATGGCTGTGCGGCGCATCAACAATGCTAAGCCAGCCGAGATCGAGCCCCGCCTCCTCGGCCGCTGCGCGGATCTTGCGTTCGGGGCCAACCAGAATCGGCTCGATCAGTTCCTCCTTTTGCGCTTCCAGCGCACCGCGAAGGGAGTTTTCATCGCAAGGATGCACGACGGCGGTGCGTATGGCGGGGAGGTCGCGCGTCATTTCGATCAGCCTGCGATGCGTTTCGCCGGGACGATAAAGGCGCACTTCCGGCAGCTCCGCACGCGGTCTTCGCACTTTCTCCGTCGGCGCGATCACCTCCGCTTCGCCCTCGATCACCTCCTCGCCATCCTGATTGAAACAGAGACAATCGAGGATGATGCGTTTTTTCTCTTCCTGCTTTTCGCGCACGGTGACACGAACCGTTACCGTATCCCCGATACCGATCGGCTTCCTGAAGCTCAGCGACTGGTTAAGATAGATCGTCCCGGGCCCCGGCAGTTGCGTGCCCAGAACCGCCGAGATAAGCGCCCCACCCCACATGCCATGTGCGACGACTTTCTGGAAAATGTCGCTTTTAGCGTATTCCGGATCCACAAGGGCAGGGTTCACGTCATCGGACACGATCGCGAACAGGTTGATGTCGTGAAAGTCAAGCGTCCGCGTTATCTCAGCGCTATCGCCAATGCGGATTTCGTCGAAAGTCCGGTTTTCGATATATTGCATCGTCCTGCCTCATGAGATGACGTGATAGCCGTCAATATAGGCAGCATTGCCGGCAATACACCGGGAAATAATCCGACGCACTGCAGCCATCTGCTCATCGTTTCTGCGACCAGGCTCGTGCTCAAATGTCAAATTCAAAAGCTCCACAAGAACCACTAGCACTGGTTATGAAAAGAAAATACGGTTCCAAACTGGCAGCAAACTCAACACCCCGTTAGAGCATTAATTGCAATTCAATGCATATATACAATGCAATGCATTTAATAGAAATGAATTTGTATACAATTTTTCTTTGGTATTATATATAAATTTATAATCTTGACTTTAATAGAATAATTTTTATATTTTTCGACTTACCGTTACTCATGCGGAGTGGCATATAACCTCTCCGTAAGCGTAAGTTTTTTGGAGTATTGAGGGTGCAACCCAATGCTCTCGGAAATCTTATTCATTGAGTGCTTCGTTGGCGACTTCCGACAGCGATATGTGCTTTGGGGGGAGGGGTTTTCGCAAGGTTGAGCTTTTTAGCAATGTCGGCATATGGCCTCTCGGACCATGCGGAATTCAATCGACTGAATGTTTTGAGATAGGTCATTCATACCGCTTGGATAGTACATAAGGGCATAAATCTTTCGTGGTTCAGTCAGTACCGGGCGCCAGAAGGACGATTTGGCTTACACCCCGCGACCAGCCGCTATTTTTGGTGGGTTTTCGGGAAAGCTGGCAAGCGCGGCAGATCTGACAAGCATCCCTGCGAAGGCTTTGCCCGTATCAACGTTGCTTGAGGTCATGTGGGGCTAATGCCGCCACACAGAACGTGGGGCATTCACGGGCGAACTCTCAAGTGAATACGCATCCAGGCGGACATCTGAACACTCCTTACGCTCCGCCGGCTTCATGAAAGCCGGGTAAACGGATGAAATGGATTTTTCTTTTTTTGAACGTTGCTCCGGAAGACCGGAAAGGGGAGGTATCATGACATGTAGCGCTGGCCGGTTAGCCAAATGGGTTCTTATTGCAGCTTCGACATTGTTCTGCATTGGTCTCGAAGACACGTCGGCACAGACGGACACAAATTCCGTCTACCAGGAGCGTAAGCGCGAATTCAACGAAAATGTCGTGTCGATCATCGCCTCTGGAACGACTAGCCCCTATACGATCTTTGCCGAGGACATGCGCAACGTGCTCGATGACCAAGATACGCCCGGCGGCTTGCGCGTTCTTCCCATTTTAGGTCGTGGAGGAGGCAGTAACGCCTTCGATGTCCTGCTGCTCAAAGGGGTGGATATGGGCATCATGGAGAAGAACGATATTGAAATCGCCCGAAAGAAGGATCCTGCCATATTCGCCAATGTTGATGATCGGCTCCGCTATATCACAAAACTTGCAAATTCGGAGTTCCAGATTCTTGGCCAAAAGGACATCAAGACTCTTCGTGACCTCGAAGGCAGGAAGGTGAATTTCTTCAAAAAAGGCAGCTCGACGGATTATGTCTGTGAAACGATATTCCGCATTCTGCACATCAATGTCGTACCAGTTCATCTCGACCAGGCAACCGCGAACGCAAAGCTGAAAACCGGAGAGATCGCGGCGGCGGCGCGTTTTGCCGGAGCTCCGCATCGCGCATTTGTTGGTTTCAAGGCAGCGGATAACCTGCACTTTCTCCCGGTCGATGATAAAACGTTGCCCGCAGCAGACTTCGCCAAGCTGCTTGATACCTACCTGCCCGCCTTTATTACGAATGAACATTTCCCGGAACTGATTCCGGCCGACCAGCCTGTGCCAACCGTTGCCGGTGCCATGCTCCTTGTCGCCTATAACTGGCCGCCCCAGACTGACCGCTATCGGAGAGTGGCGAATTTTGTGGACGTCCTTTTCTCTAAAATCGACGAGTTCCGAAAACCCGGCCACCATCCAAAATGGAAAGAGATCAACATCGCCGCCGAAGTACCCGGCTGGAAACGTTTCGGGCCCGCTCAGGAATGGTTGGACAAGTGGAAGAACACGGAAAAAAATGCCACGGCGGATGTGCGGCTGGCATTCAATGAATTTCTAAAGAGCCAGAACACGGTCTCGGTCGACTCCCCGCAACGGCGAGAAGAACTCTTTGCGAAATTCATGAGATGGTGGAGCAAAGAAGCAAACTCATCAAAATAGCACGTTTTCTGATGGCAACTTTTTCTCAATCTGTGCCGAAGGGTGTTGTGGCTATGAGTTGGAAGCTCCATCCTGCTTTTGAGGGAGATGCTGCCAACAGAAAATCCATTGCGCCGCCGCCCGCTCCGGCTGAAGCGGTATTACGTTCATGGTCATGGTACAGGTCGCTGGTCTATGAGGTCATACTTTGTGCCGTGATTACCGCAGGGCCGGCATCTGAAATTGCGCGTTCGAGCCCGGCAGCGTCGCTCCTGTCGCTGTCGAGGCCACCCGCCGCCATTTTGCACCAGGCCGCAAGCAGCGTCGAATTCCACATTCAGGACATTTCCGGCCCTGCTGGAATACCAATCCCACTCAAGATTGAGGTTAGTGAATCTGAAAAAGATACAGGCGGAAGGCTGTTTATATTCAGCGGCATACCGAAGGGCGTAAAGCTCGACCCCGGTGGGGATTTAGGGTTGTTCTGGGCAGTCAATTCAAACGTTTTCGACAGGTTGACACTGCTTGCTCCAGAAGGCTTTTACGGATCTTTCGAAGTCGAGGTCACCCAAACCGAAACTTCACCAGATGACCCCAAGCGGAAATTAACCTTCCTTGCGACGATCACGGCGCCAGGCGCACAGGCAAACACCAAATTGCTCAATGCCGTCGTGCCTCCAGCCGATTTGCGAACTGACTCACTCAGAGTGCAGCCGCCCGCCCAGAGCTTACCGAATCTGAGAGACAACAATCTCATGGAGCGAGCGTTCTCGCTGTTTGGTAATGGCGACATTTCGGCGGCTCGTTCGATTTTTGAATATTTGGTGGCGCGCGGCAATGCCGAGGCCGCAATCGCATTGGGGGGAACTTATGACCCCCTCATATTACGCCAATTATTCATCAAGGGCATGACGCCGGATCCGGAACAGGCGCGGATTTGGTACGAGAAAGCAGAAAAGCTTGGCAGTGCGGAAGCACGCAGCCGCCTGACTGCGCTGGCGGAGCGTTAAAGGAGTTTCGTGAACGGGATTTGCAACGCGGGAAGCGCAGAATATTGGCCAGCAGAATTCTCCGGCGCTAAGGAGCGGGGAGTTCTTAAGTCTGGCCGTCCAGGCGCGTTTCTGAAGATTAGAGTTTATCCTATGCGGCAAAACTCATTCGCTATAAATCCATGTAGCGAAATACGCAAGTCTATGAGACGGTGCGTCCAAATAAATGATTTATCTGCATTAATTCAAGTTATATAATATGCAGATTTTAGTTTACCTAACCTAGTGGATGCGTATGGAATTTCTCCATTATTTTGGATCAGTATTTACGATTCCATCGCTCGCTATTTTGTGTGGTGGGACGGTCGGTGGTTTATTGCTTGGCGCCACACCCGGCCTGTCGCCGACCATGGCCGTTGCGCTGCTGATTCCGTTTACATTCCATATGGAGCCCGCACAGGGGCTGATGCTACTCGGCTCGACCTATACTTCGACTGTTGCGGGAGGTGCTGTCAGTGCAATTCTTTTGAAGATTCCGGGCGCACCAGCAAATATTGCCACAGCGCTTGACGGCTACGAGATGGCGAAGAAGGGGGACGGAGCAAAAGCCCTTCACCTTTGTTTTATTTCATCGTTCATTGGCGGCGTTCTCGGCGTATTCGTTCTGATCTTTTTCACACCGTTCCTGGCGCGATGGGCCCTCGGTTTCGGGCCTTCGCACCTTTTCTGGATTGCCATTCTCGGTGTCACGATCATTGGTTCGCTCGATTCCAGATCCGTCGTGAAAGGGCTGCTCGCCGGTTGCATAGGCTTGTGGATCGCGATGATCGGGTATGATTCGATTCAGGGCGTCGAGCGCTTCATCTTCTCCGATTATCTGGAAGGCGGTGTGAA
The DNA here is from genome assembly GCA_964407125.1 of uncultured Hyphomicrobiaceae bacterium. Lineage (GTDB taxonomy): Bacteria > Pseudomonadota > Alphaproteobacteria > Rhizobiales > Rhodomicrobiaceae > JAHQVI01. The sequence goes on from CAYOUP010000031.1 coordinate 10,515, forward strand.
TATCATCGCGGCCCTGATCGGACTATTCGCAATCCCCCAAGTGATCGAAATGTTGCTGCAGGCCCGTAATGGGCAATCCTACGATATCATTAAGGTGACACCTTACAGCATCTGGGCGTCCATTGGCGAAACGCTCCGCCAGTTTCGTGCTTATTCGATAGGAAGCATCGCGGGGATTATAGTCGGGCTTATTCCGGGAGCTGGCGGCCAGATCGCCGGAATTGTCGCCTATGATCAGGTGCGCCGCTTCTCTCCAAATCGCAGGCGCTTCGGTACGGGCGAGCCGGAAGGCGTTATCGCAGCCGAGTCCGCCAACAACGCCACGGTCGGACCGTCGCTCGTGCCGCTTTTGACGTTGTCAGTGCCTGGAAGCCCCACGGCGGCTGTTCTTCTCGGCGGTCTTCTGATTCACGGCATCTTTCCCGGACCAAATCTTTTCGCTCAGCATAGTGAAGTCGTCTGGACATTCATCAACTCCATGCTGATCGCTCAAGCGCTCATGCTCGTATTCGGGCTCTATATCGCCGGAATTGCCGCCCATGTGATCCGCATTCCTCCTGTCATTCTGGCAAGCGCGGTTTTGGTCCTTGCGGTGTTCGGCGCGTACTCCGTGCAGAATTCCCAGTCCGATGTCGTTGTCATGCTGACTTTGGGCCTGGGCATGTATGTGCTTCAGCAATATGACTTCAGCCCTGCGCCGCTTGTTCTTGGTGTGATCCTTGGTCCGATTGCGGAGTCGAACTATGTGCAGGGCCGGATTATCGCTCATGCGGGAGACGGGATGTTCGCGTATTTCTTCACCGGCTCCCTCAACCTGATCTTGATAGCGCTCGTTGCATTGTCGCTCATCTTTTCTCTTGTCTCCGAGCACAGATTGCGACGGCTTAACGCGCTGGAAGAGGCGGTTACATGACTACGGATAAAGTCATTGCGAGCCGTCGGCAGCAGGTTGCCGCCACGGCAATTCTTCTTGGGTTCGCGCTGTGGGTTGCCTATGTCAGCTTCCGGGTCGAAAATGCGCAGCCTTATCTGTTCCCGCAGCTCATCTCGATTGTCCTGGTCGGTCTGGCAGGCATTACGCTTGCGCGGGCCCTGCGCGGTGCCAACCCTACCGTCAGCGGATTTTCACTTCGCCAGTCTGTAGCTCTCGCTCCGGCGATCGCTCTCATGCTGCTTTACGTATTCGTGCTGGCCCCGGTCCTCGGCTATTATATCGGCGCCGCAACCACTTTCTTCGGGCTCTATACGCTTTACGACCCTGAGCCCCATTCCGAACCTCGCAGATGGGGCATTCGGATAGCGGTTACTTTGGGTTTCATCTCAATCATTTACGTCATGTTTGCTCTGGGTCTGCAAGTGCAAACCCCGCGCGGCCTGTTTTTGTGAGAGGCACGCAGAAACAGGAAATCGAGGGAATATCAATATAGAAAGGGAGTAGGCGGAATGAAGAAGTTTTTAGTCAGTCTGGCCGCATTCATTGCGGTGTCTCTTACGGGGCCGGCATTTGCACAGGACTATCCTGACCGGCCTGTAAGCCTTATGGTTGCCTATAGCCCGGGAGGCGCAACCGACTTCCAGGCTCGGATTGTCACGATGGTCGCCACGAACGAGGAATATCTGGGGCAGCCGATCGTCATCATCAACAAGCCTGGCGCCGGCGGTAAAGTCGGGTGGAATGATTTCGCGTCCAATGCCAGCTTGGATGGCTATGAACTGGCGGCCTACAACATTCCGCATTTCATCGCTCAGTCGATCAAATTCAAGACGAAATATACAATCGACAATCTCGAACCGATTGCAAATTGGGGTGCCGATCCGGCCGTTCTTGTCGTCGGGAAGGACAGTCCGTTCAACTCGGTGGACGATCTGGTCAAATTCGCGAAAGAAAACCCCAGCAAGGTAACGGTGTCTGGTGCCGGACTTTTTGTCGGCCATCACATTGCGTACCTTCAGCTCGAAAAAGCTACAGGCGCAAAGCTTACCTATGTCCCCCATCCCGGCGGGGCGCCGGCGCTGAAATCCGTCATTGGCGGTCAGGTCATGGCGGGCATCAACAATCTGTCCGACGCCTATCGCAGCCAGGACACTTTGAAGATTCTGGCGATAGCCGATCTTGAGCGGAATATGGAATTCCTGCCTGACGTGCCGACCTTCAAGGAGCTTGGTTATGACGTGGACGATGCGTCGGTCAACTTCCGCGGTATCATGGTCCGCAAAGGGACACCGCAGCCGGTCATCGACAAGCTCGCCAAGATTGTGCCGGAAATGTTCAAAAATGCCAGCGTTGCCAAGCAGATGAAGAATGGCGGTTCGCCGATCCGCATCATGTCGCGCGATGAAGTGCAGCAGATGTGGGAGAAACGTCAAACAGTTCTTACGGAGCTTTTGAAGGGCCTTTGATTTCCTGCCATCGTATACTGGATGGTCCTAAAGTGGCGGTTGCCTTTCACTCCTGTTGTCAGGGGTGAAGGGTGACGCCATCCTGCATCATGAGTGACTGGAGCCGAGGCATGTCATCCGCACGAGCTGGTAGAGGTCTCCCTGACGAGGCGGCGGATATCGACGTAAAAGCGGAAGTCGCCAAGGCCGTGGCTCGTGCGCGAGCCGCAATGGACGCATTTGAAAACCTTGATCAGGCCCGCGTCGATGATGCCGTCCGTGCGCTTGCCTGGTCGCTCTATAAGCCCGAACATGCGCGGCTGCTTGCCGAACTTGCCGTCAAGGAAACCGGGCTGGGTAACGTCACATCAAAAATCATCAAGAACCAGCGTAAGACTTTCGGAACGTTGCGCGACCTGCTTCGCGTCAGAACCGTTGGGATTATTTCCGAAGAGCCAGAACGCGGTCTCATTAAATATGGCAAGCCGGTTGGCGTTGTCGGCGCTGTTTGCCCCTCGACCAACCCGGCGGCAACCCCGGTCAACAAAGCCATGATGGCGGTGAAGGGCGGTAACGCAGTGATCATCGCGCCTTCACCCGCTGGGGCGCTCGCCACGGCAAAAACCGTTGAGCTGATGCGCGCTGAGCTTCGGAAGGCCAGCCATCCGGAAGACCTCGTTCAACTGTTACCCCCACCCGTCTCCAAGGCCATGACTGAGGAAATGGTGCGTCAGGTCGACCTTGCCGTCGTGACCGGCTCGCAGGATAATGTAAAGCGCGCCATGCAATCGGGTACCGTGACGATCGGTGTCGGCGCGGGCAATGTCCCCGTCATCATCGACAGCACTGCCGACCTTGATGACGCTGCCGGGAAAATCTGCGCCTCGAAAATATTCGACAATTCGACGTCCTGCTCGTCGGAAAATTCAGTCGTCATTCTCGACGACATCTATGAGGATGCGATGGCCGCGCTGGAGCGCGCAGGCGGCTGGCGATGCAGCAAGGCGGAGCGCGAAAACATTCGCGAAACACTCTGGGTAAACGGCAAGCTCAACCGCCATCTGATCGCCAAAGACGCTGCAATTCTTGCCGAAGCGATGAAGCTTTCCGGGGACGCGGCGGCTTCCAAATTTTTTATGGTCGAAGAATCCGAGGTCGGAGGGAAACACAGTTTCGCCGATGAAAAGCTCTCGCTGGTTCTGACGATATATCGCGCATCCGACTTTGACGACGCAAAGCGGATCACGCGCGCCATTCTCGATGTCACCGGCAGGGGCCACTCGGTCGGTATCCATACGGCCAACATGGAGCACGCCCGCGCTCTGGCGGCTGGAACCGATGTCGTGCGCGTTCTGGTCAATCAGGCGCATACTTTCGGTAATGGCGGAAGCTTCGACAATTGCCTGCCGTTCACACTTTCCATGGGCGGAGGAACATGGGCGGGCAACACGATCAGCGACAATCTCAACTACCGCAATTTCATCAATATCACCCATCTCGTCACGACCATCCCTGAAGACAAACCCTCCGAGACGGATCTGTTCGGAACCTATTGGGACCGTTACGGCAAATAGCAAATGAGGCCGCGCTGCCATGAATTTTGAAGAGCATGCCGCGAAAGCGCTGCTGAGGCGATTTGGCGTGACAACGCCGGAGGGCCGGATCGCGCAGACGCCGGAGGAGGCGGAAGCCGCGGCTCTCGAACTTGGTTCGTGTGTGGTCAAGGCCCAGGTGCCGGCCGGCAAGCGCGGAAAGGCTGGTGGGGTCAAGCTTGCGGAAACGCCCGGACAGGCGAGGGACCATGCGGGAGCAATCCTGGGCATGGACATTGCGGGCTGGACGGTCGAAAAACTTCTGATCGAGACGAAGATGCCGATTGCGCGCGAACTCTATGCCGCGATTCTGAACGACACCGCCTCGAAGGGGCCGGTGTTACTGTTCTCGCCGATGGGGGGGATGGATGTAGAGGAAGCGGCGGAGAAAGATCCCGGCGCCATGCGTCGCTTCGAAATCCCGATCGGCGATGGCCTGAACGAAAAAACGGCTCACGACGCAATTGAGGGGCTCAGCCTTGAGGCGGCTGCGTCCGCGCTGACGGCGGCTCTTCTAAACCTGTACCGCGCCTATCGCGGGCTCGATGCCGAACTCATCGAGATCAATCCGCTCGCCATTACCACGGACAATCGTGTGGTCGCTCTCGATTGCAAGTTGACGGTTGATGACAGCGCCGCCCCGCGTCAGGAAGAAATTGCAGCTTTTGCGGCAAAAGAGAAGCAGACGCCTCTGGAAGCGAAGGCTGCGGCGGAGGGGCTGAAATACATCGAACTTGACGGCTCGGTCGGCGTACTCGCCAACGGCGCAGGTCTCACGATGACGACGATGGATGTCATCGCGCATTATGGCGGCAGCCCCGCAAACTTCCTCGAAATTGGCGGAGAGGCCTATACGAAGGCCAAGATCGCCCTGACCATCCTTCTGGAAAATCCGAACGTCAGGAGCCTGCTGGTCAATTTCTGCGGCGCTTTTGCCCGGACGGATGTCATGGCGGAAGGGGTCGTCAGCGCCTGGGAAGAGCTGAAGCCGGATATTCCCATCTTCTTCACCATACATGGTACGGGTGAAGATGAAGCGATCGCGCTGGTTGAAAACCGCCTCGGCATCACCCCTTGCAACCTGATGGATGATGCGGTGAAAGCCGCCATTGCCGCCTCACAAGGAAAGGCCGTGGCATGATCCCCCGCAAGAGCGACCGGATATTAGTGCAAGGAATCACGGGCAAGCAGGGCACCTTCTGGACCGAGGCCATGCAGAACTATGGTTCGACCGTGGTCGGCGGCGTCAATCCCCGCAAGGCCGGGACCGAGCATCTCGGCGTTGCGGTTTTTGCCAGTGCCCGTGAGGCGGCGCAAAGCGTTCCCTTCGATATCACCTGCATGTTCATCCCGCCGATGATGGCCAGGGACGCCGCGATCGACGCCTGTGAGGCCGGTGCCAAGCTCATCGTCTGTCTGACCGAGCACATTCCCTCTCACGATGTGATGGAGATGCACGTGGCTGCCAAGGCTAACGGCTCGCGCATTGTCGGGCCAAACACGGCCGGTCTCGTTACCGTTGGCGAATGTTTCGTTGGCATCATGCCTGCCTTCAATGACCGCGTTTTCCGGCCGGGCCATGTTGGTGTGATTTCGCGCTCCGGCAGTCTGGGCACATTGGTCTGTCTCAACCTGACGCAAGCCGGGCTCGGACAATCGGTTTTCTACGGTGTTGGCGGCGATCCCATGATCGGTACCAGCATCACAGATGCGCTGCGCCTTCTCGATG
>CAYOUP010000032.1:0-2689 GCA_964407125.1 uncultured Hyphomicrobiaceae bacterium
CAGGCCGACCGCGAGCGGTTGAAGCCCGTATTTTTCCTCAAGCTGGCGCGCAATTTCGCCGCCCCCTTCCGATGGATCGGCAATGCGGCCCTCGAATTTTTTCGGCGCGCTCGCTTTATACTCCTTGAGCACGTCCTCAAGCTGGGTGCGCAGCTTAGGAAGCGGATCGGGCAGCTTGTCCTTGGCGGACACATAGGCCGTAAGCTCAACGCCTTCGGGAATGGAGGCAAGCACGTTGCCGCTGCCCTGATAGCTGTTGAGCACCTTCTTGATCGCGCGCGTGACCTCGAATTCGGGATCGCGCAGATCGACACTCAGCTCCGCGCCCTGCCCCCGCTTGATTTCGATCATATTGCTGTAATTCAGCGTCGTATAGGCATCGCCATATTTGACCAGAATGTCGAAATAGGAGTTGGTCACGGACGATTGATATTTCGTCGAGGTCTGGAACGGTACCGGACGGATGCCATATTGCTGATTGGCCTCGGCTTCGAGCTCCGGTTTTTCAAGCGGATCGACGATCTCGACGCGAACGCGCCCGTCTCCGGCGACTTCATACTCCTTGAGCAGATCGCGCAGACGCGGCACCAGCGGCGCAAGCGCCGGATGCGTCGCCGCACTGAAATAGGCGCGGATCAACAGCGGCTCGCGAAGCTGTTGCAGGTAGGATTTCGTGGCGTTCGAGATCGAATAGATATTGCCGGAAGTGAGGTCGGCGCGCGCCCAGCCAAGCTGGCCAAGCCAGAGATTGGCCGCCACGAGATTGACCACGACAAGCGCGGCGGCAAGACGCCACTGGCTGTGCCGCTTGCCGCGTCCCTCCGCCGACCAGCGCAAGCTTTCCAGCGAATAGATGTTCAACACAAGGAACACGCCGACAATGCTGAGATAATAATAGATATCCCGCAAGTCGATGACGCCGCGCGAAATGGATTCGAAGCGCGAGCCGCTGCCAAGCGACCGCAGCAACTCCGTACCCGCATTGCCGAGCAGCCCGGTCAGCACGTTCGAGCCCAGCAGATAGAAAATCCCGCAGACAAGAACGGAAAGGATCAGGCTGACCACCTGATTATCCGTCCGTGAACTGACAAAAAGACCGATGGAGATATAAGCTGCCGCGAGCGCCAGCGCGGCGAGATAGCCGCCGAAGACCGGCCCCCAGTCCAGCGGACCGAGGATTGATACCGTGACCGGCAGCGGCAATGTCAGCAAAAGCGCGATGCCGACCAGCATCAGGCAGGCGAGAAACTTGCCGAGCACGAGCTGAAGCGGCGTAACCGGCGTCGTCAGCAGAAATTCCAGTGTGCCCGAGCGGCGCTCCTCGCTCCACATGCGCATGGTCATCGCCGAAATCAGGAAAATCAGCAGCACCGGCATCCAGTCGAGCAAAGGTCGGATGTCGGCAATGTTGCGCGCAAAGAAGCGCTCGAACCAGAAGAAAACAAATAAGAGAACACCTAGAAAGACGCCGACAAAGATGAAAGCGGCGGGCGATGAGAAGAAGGACGCCAATTCCTTTCTGGCAATCCGTGCGACGTTATGCATGGGCCACCTCATGGGCAGAGTCATTCGATGTGATTTCGGCAAAAACGGTTTCGAGATCGCCATGTTCGGCATGTAGCGCGATCAGATCGAGACCATTGTCGTTGATCAGGCGGGCAATCTTCGGCGCGAGTTCGCTCGGGCTGTGGCCATTGATGCCGATGCCGTAGGAATGCTGGCCGTTTTCCGAAGCAAGCGCTTCAACGCCCAGTTCGCCATCATGGTCATGTATGAGCGCGGAGACACGGTCCGGCTCGCCATTGGTGATCAACCGCAGGCGCTGCTTGTGGCTCAGCTCCGACAGTTTGGAATCCAGCGCCAGTCTTCCGTGGTTGACGATGATCACACGGTCGCAAACAGCCTGCACCTCCTGCAGGATGTGGGTGGACAGGATGACCGTGGCATTCTCAGCCAGCGACTTGATCAGCGAGCGCATATGCTTGATCTGCGAGGGATCGAGGCCGTTGGTCGGCTCGTCCAGAATGACGATCTTCGGCTCGTGCAGAACGGCCTGCGCAACACCGGCTCGCTGCCGGTAACCGCGCGACAGGCTGGAAATCGGCGCGGTGGCCTTTTCCTGAAGGCCCGTCGCCTCTATGACCTTACGCAGCGCCTCCGGCCGCGCCGCTTCGCTTACGCCTTTCAGCTCGGCTGCGTAATCGAGAAAGTCGATCACGGTCATATCCGTATAAATCGGACAGTTTTCCGGTAAATAGCCGATCAGAGCCTGCACGGTCTCGCGGTCGGTCTCAACATTCATGCCGTTGATCGTGACCGTGCCGGCGGTGGGTTCGAGGTAGCCGGTCAGCATTTTCATGATCGTTGTCTTGCCCGCACCATTATGGCCGAGCAGGCCGACGATTTCACCGGAACTGATTTCGAAGCTGACATCGTTGACGGCTGTGAAATCTCCATATTTCCGCGTTAGATTTTCAGCGGCGATCATTTGCGCCTCCTGCATCACGTCTCAATTCGCCGCTCTTAGAGGGGCGGACTTTTCATCAGAATCCGAAGCGCCGCTCCATCTATTTGTTTACGCATCGGATTTGGCCGAAAACCGGTATCCGCTTTTCGGTCCGATGCGCTAGACGTGCGCCGAAATCAAATCATGCGCGCAGCGACATGCCCCGTGCAGCGCTATCTATTG
>CAYOUP010000032.1:2789-15991 GCA_964407125.1 uncultured Hyphomicrobiaceae bacterium
GCGCCGAAATCAAATCATGCGCGCAGCGACATGCCCCGTGCAGCGCTATCTATTGCGCGGAATTTTGTGCCGTCAAGCCTCTGAAACATTACAGTTTTGTAAGAGCGGAGCCTCGCGCCGAGTGTATGCAAAAAGCGCGAAAAAAAAGCCGTGTCTTGAAACCGTGTTGGTCTCCTTTGAGCCGTTCCTGGACCCTCTCCCTGATTTTTCACGGACCACAAGCTTCCCAGTGCGAGTGCTCGGGCCAACGCTCTTTTGAGGAACATCCAGGTTTTTTGTAGCACCGCGATCCGTTTCATCGCCCTGGTTCGTCCTTGGTATATACAATTGGAAAAGGAGACGCACCATGTCCGACGAACCGGTTATCCTGATTAACCTGCTCAAGGTGAAGCCAGAAAAACAGGATGCGTTGGTTGCGCTCTTGCGGCAGAACATCGACACGGTGGTCAGTACGCTACAGGGCTGGAAGAGCAGCCAGCTGATCGCCGCCAGCGATGGGTCCAGCGTGGTGATATATTCCGAGTGGGCAACGCCAGCCGCGGTCGAGGCGATGCGTAGCGATCCGAGGATGATTGCCTACTTCCCGAAGATCCGCGAGCTTGCGAGCTTCGACTCGATCCTGGGTCGGGCCGTGACGCGCGTGAGCCACCGATAGGGCTGGATACATGACGGGCGAGGAACTCGAAGACATCCTGAAAAAGCTGCGGCCACGCCTGCACCGCTACTGTGCCCGCATGACCGGGTCGGCTGTGGACGGTGAGGATGTCCTGCAGGACACGCTCGTGAAGGCGCTGCGCGCGCAGGCGGATGGGGCGGAGATCGAAAATCCCGAAGGCTGGCTTTTTCGCATCGCGCACAATACCAGCCTCGATCTTCTGCGCCGCCAGGCGCAGCACGAGGTGGTTCCCTTTACCGAAAGCCCGGAAATCGCAGCGCTTCCGCAGTCGGACGTTTTGGCGGTCAGTTTCCATACCTTTCTGCAACTGCCGGAACTCCAACGCTGCACAGTGATCCTCAAGGATGTGCTCGGTCATTCGTTGGACGAGATCGTGCAGATCGCGGATTGCACCCCGGCCGCCGCCAAGTCGGCGCTTCAGCGCGGCCGTGCAGCCCTGCGCAGGCTGGCCGACATGCCGGAGGACACAAGGCTACCCCTGATGCCAGAGGCCGACCGGCAAAAGATGGCCGCCTATGTCGATCTGTTCCGCTCCGGCGACTTCGACGCAATCCGCGCCATGCTTGCCGACGAGGTCAAGCTGGATCTGGTGAACCGCCTCAAGCTGGATGGACGACAGAAGATCGGCCTCTATTTCACCCGCTATGCGGAGGAAACGAAATGGCGCTTCGCCCTTGGCGCCGTCGAGGGCCGCCCCGCCATGCTGGTGTTTGACAGCGCGGCCCCGCCTTCGAAGCCCGCTCATTTCGTCCTGGTCGAATGGCGCGGGGATCGGATTACTGCGATCCGCGACTTCCTCTTCGCTCCATATGTGCTCGAAGCGATCGAGTGGGCACAGCTGGGCTGAGCGATGCTCGCATACACCTCAGTGCCGTGACATTCGAGAAAAGATCCCCGAACTGCCCATCGCTAAGAAGTTGTAATATATTGATAATCTCTCGGAAATATGCTGATCCGGGCTCGGGATGATTGTCTTGACCATAGGTCCTCCGCGCGTTGCGCGGAGGGCAATATTGGTCGATTTCGGCGAAAGGAAGACGCCCAACACATTTTGGGGACTTAGCAAAAAAAAGCGCCAGGATAACCTGGCGCAAAGTCTGGCCGTCAGCCCGGAACCGGCCCGGACTGCGGCGTCGATGGAAGCTTATGCAGCTTCCGATGATGTCTCTTTCGGATCGCGCAGGACGTAGCCGCGGCCCCACACGGTTTCGATGTGATGCTCGCCGCCGGTCGCATTGGCGAGTTTCTTGCGCAGCTTGCAGATGAAAACGTCGATGATCTTGAGTTCCGGTTCGTCGATCCCGCCATAGAGATGATTGAGGAACATTTCCTTGGTGAGCGTCGTTCCCTTGCGGAGCGAAAGCAGCTCCAGCATCTGGTATTCCTTGCCGGTCAGATGAACGCGTTCGCCGTCGACTTCCACCGTCTTGGTGTCGAGATTGACGACGAGATTGCCGGTCTGGATGACCGATTGCGCATGACCCTTGGCGCGGCGCACGATCGCATGAATGCGCGCGACGAGTTCGTCCTTGTGGAACGGCTTGGTCAGATAGTCGTCAGCGCCGAAACCAAGGCCGCGGACCTTGTCTTCCGTGCCGGCCATGCCCGACAGGATCAGGATCGGTGTCTTGACCTTGCTCACGCGCAATGTGCGCAGGACTTCATAGCCGCTGATGTCGGGCAGTCCAAGATCGAGAAGGATGATGTCGTAGTCGTATATCTTACCGAGATCGACGCCCTCTTCGCCCATATTCGTCGTGAAAACATTAAATCCCTCGGAGAGCAGCATAAGCTCGATGCTTTGAGCCGTGGCGCTGTCATCCTCGATAAGCAATACCCTCATCCTGAGTCCTCTTAATTGTCTCGGTGCCCAGCGAGCCGGTTCGCTCCGCACCGGCTGCAAACAGCCGGAAAACGACGGGCAAGGTTAATTACAGGTCAAAAGTAAACGGAACAGGTTAACAAATGACTGCCATATTCAGGGACCAGGACGGGAACAGCCCCTGCAAGACTAACGCAACACACGCGATACGTGTACCTGTACGCCTTGAACACCGACTCAGTAAGCAGAACAATTACGCAGGAGAGTGAATGAATTCGCCAAACAATACAACCGCTGACAGTAATAACTCTAACATTACTGGGGACATGATTGAAGGCCCGTTTTCAACCATTTAGCTTGTTAGAGCCTAATATTACTTGAAAAATTTGTACAATAAGTGAAATCCCCGAGATTGCCTCATCTGCTCCGTCCACAGCGTATCACTGGCGAACCCGGGTACGAATCACTTGAAAGGGATGACTAGCAGATTTTGCGTTGCACCTATAGGTTGTACACGAAAATTTTCTGTAATCAGACCATGCTGTGGTGGAGATGCATCGGTCTCGTGTGGCGTCTCGCAATTGCCTCCCGTTTTGCAGCGACTTCGATAAGGCAATTGCGAGACATAAGCCACACGAGAAACCTATCGTTTTCTAGTGTCCCATAAGTCCCCGAATTGCCGAAAGGACTCGCGGCAAACTGGTCGGCAATTCGGAGACGGGACATTAGTGGTTTACCAGGATTTAATGTCTCGCTGGCACAGTGTCCGAGGGACAATCCAGCGATGCCGGGCTTGGGCAGCCTGCAGCGCACAAGAGAGGAGAGGCTGCCGGCGTGAACCGGCGGTGTGGGTGACACTATGCGTTCAAACGACACTTTGCTGAAGCTGCAGCGTTATGAAGCCAACGAAAAACAGCAAAAGGTCAGGGACATCGAATTGATGATCGCTGACTTCAGGCAGCTCGCCGACGATCTGATGCATCAGATCCAGATTGAGGAAAAGAATAGCCGCGTAAAGGACGTCAATCACTACTCCTATCCGCCTTTCGCAAAGGCTGCACGCGAACGCCGCAAGAACCTTTTCGCATCAATCGAGGCCCTCGAAGCCAAGCTTGAAGAAGCGGGCAACGAACTCGCCGAGGCGAATGAGGAACTGCGCAAGGCCGAAATGTTGCAGGAGCGCAGCCTCGCCGATCATGAACGGATGCCGCGCAAGACACAGCCCGGCGAAATCATCCCGCCGGTTAAACCGGTTCATCTGTTCGACCCGCGCAGCTAGTGGATCAAACCTGACATTTGTGTCCTGGCACCTTAAACACCGTGGTACATTAACTACTTAAAATATCAGGTCAATTTGATCCATCAGCAAAAATAACTAGTGGTACGAAACGTTAGATTCGAACCACTATATTAGAACGATTTTGAATTAGGGATGACGACCGGATTCCGCCTTTTTTGGCCGGGACAGGCAACCGCTTTTCCTGTTCCTTCCCCTGCTCTAGTGCAAACCTGCAACAATAGCGCCATCGTCTTGCCACGGATTTCGCACAAATCTTGCGCTGAAACGTTAATTGCCTTGTGAACATCGGCGAAAACGGGTTGATGCGGCGCTTGCAGCGGGAGCAGTCTTGAGCGCATTCGTGAACCGAGTCGCCGCCGGCTTTATGCTATTGGGGGCTTTTCGTTCACAAAGCACTCAGGGACAATCAGGCTGCCATGCGTGGAAACCTCATTCTTTGCGGAATATTGATGACCGCATTGCTGGGCGGATGCAGCGGCCTGCCAAGCCTGTCCAATCTTGATGTCACACATACAGGAAGCCTGTCCGAGTGGGCTGCCGATGACAATGCGACCGACGCGGAAGAAGGCATGCCGCTGCCCGTCAGGAATGTGCTGCGCGCGGGTGTGAAGACAGCCGATGCCGGGCAGGACCATGATGGCGGCCTGTTTTCGCTTCCCGACTTGTCCGATGTCAAGCTTCCCGCCGCCGCCCCCGCCGAGCCGTCCCGCATAACCCAATGGAAAGAAAAGCCGGTCGGGGTTTATACGGTCATCGCACGGCAAATCTATTCATGCTGGCTTAATGCCAAAGCGCCCAAGCTGCAAAATCATGGACTTCAAGCGGAGGTTGCTTCCGGCGATGCCGATAAGGCCACAATCGTCATTTATCAAAAGGACAAAGAGGGACGCCGCGGCCTTCAGGCCTTCCGCATCGAAATTCACAGCGAGTTTTCCGGTTCGAGCGTAGAGGCGAAAAACCGCAGGCTCGATAAAGCGCAGGACTTTGCTTTCCGCGAAGATCTGGCGCGATGGTCCAACGGGGATCAGCAGTGCAGCATCTAGCGGTTCTTGTGACTGGAACAGGCTGCAAGCGGTTGACAGTCCGTCTCGATTGACTGAGCCGGGTCCAAGAAGAAGGTGTCTGCCTCGCCACGGCATCTGGGGGGAATGAGTTGCGCAGAGCGCTTCATATGACAGTCTGCCTGCTGGCTCTGCTGGCGGCGGGGTGTTCCTCAAAGAAGGACACCGTCACAAGACTGGAGGGATCCGAACCGCAAAGGCTGTCTTTTGGCGCGCCTGATGATGTTCAGCGCGCCTTCACCGACCAGATGCGGGCGTGCTGGTTCGACGGCCCCTCTGCTCCTCTTGCCGGCTACAGTTTCGTCATCAACCCTGCACAGTTCGAAACGGCCGACGGCGTGGGCAAGCTGCAGCAGGTGACCATTCGCAACGATGACGATGAAAGCCAATTCGTCGTCCAGTTCTTCCCCTTCAACAACAATACGCTGATTTCCACGCGCAACCTGTCCATGCCGCTCGAACTTGCGGCCCGGCTCAAGCGCGATATCGAAACATGGATTTTCGGGCGCAATGATTGCGGTGACCGCGCGCGGCTGGTCGCGGAGCAGCCCACCGGTGCGCCGCAGATCAGCGCCAGCCCTGTGCAACAGGCGCCGGGCAATGGCTGGGAAGCCAGGCCGGTGGATGGCGGTGCGAACAGCACGACGATCTATTGATCCGGTGCTATCCGAAATCGAATGCGTGCTGTCCGGGGTGCGGAGCCGATGCCGGAACGCGCAAATGCTCCACCGTCTGTCCCGTAAGGGCCGTGTATTTCTCGGCAATCATACCGCGATGACAGTGGCTGGCCGACTTTTCGAGGCACAGCATGCAGACGGATTCCTGCCCAGCCAGCTCCATCAGCTTCGCCAGCCCCTTTTTCCCTTCCCCGCTTTCCAGATGAGTGGAGTACACGGATTTATATGATGCGATATGTCCCGCGCGCGCGGCCTCCCGGCCCGCCAGGGGATTGCCCAAAGCTTCGATATGCGTATAGGCGATGCCATACTCTTCGAACGCGGCGCACAGCTCGTCCTGGGAAAATTCCGGCCTGCGGGAATAGGGGGAATGGCGCACATCTATGACGCGCGTGACGCCTGCGGAGCGGAGCGCCGTTATCAGCGCAAGACGATCCGCGCCTTCATAGCCGATGGTAAAAATCCGGGGCCGTGTCACGTTGTGCGGTCCGCGCCTGAAATCGCCAGAAGCATATGACTGACGGCGCGGAATGTAAACGAGCCGGGTCAATCGATCCCCGGCTTTTTACATGGGCGGAAAGCGGATGGGCCGGCACGGCGATATCGGCTCAGCTACGATAATCCTGCAGCCGTGTCGCCCTGAGCCCGGCCATGCCGTGCCGCTCGATGGACCGCTGCCAGCTCAGGAATTCGTCAATGGTGAGCCGGTATCTTGCACACGCGTCACCGAGGCTCAGCAGCCCGCCGCGGACGGCGGCGACAACTTCGGCCTTACGGCGAATCACCCAGCGTTTTGTCGATGAGGGCGGCAAATCGGTAATCGTCAGCGGTCCGCCATCCGGACCCATGACATATTTTACGCGCAACCTGTACTGATCGGTCATGGAACTCTCTACTAAAACTCGACCTCTGTAGAGAAATTAGCTCACAACGCTTAATGTCCAATTAAATCATAAGGTTAAAAGAAGATTTTTAAATACATCCACAAGATGAACTGGAAAGAATTACACCTATAACGTGTTTTTTTCCAAGTTTACTTTCCGGCCATTTTCGGACAGGGGAAAGTGTTTCGCTAAAACGGATTTCTGCAATATCTGTCTTCGTTTCACTGTGGGACGGGAAATCATCTGGACACACGATTTTCTGAGGACACATGAACGTGGAGGTCGCCCTGCCCCTTTCATGTGGTTAAAGTGCTGAAATTCAAGCCGAGGAACCACCATGTCCAGCCGCATCAGAAAAGCAGCCATCTGGTTACTTTCTCTCGTCATTCTGATACCCATCGCGCTGGCGGGCATTGGCGTCTGGTGGTGGCGGCAGAGCCTTCCGGTCATCGAAGGCGAGGTCAAGCTCACCGGTCTTTCCGCCAAGGTTCGCGTCATACGCGATTCTTACGGCGTCCCGCATATCTTCGCGGCCAATCTGAAAGACGCCGCACGCACATTGGGCTACCTGCATGCGCAGGACCGTTTCTTTCAGATGGACATCTCCCGCCGCGTCCTCGAAGGGCGGCTTGCGGAAATCATCGGACCTGCAGGCCTCAAATTTGACCGGCTGTTCCTGACGCTCGATCTGGCGGGACGCGGACGCGAAAGCTTGCAAGCGCTGTCACCGGACGTAAGGGCGCAGCTTCAGGCCTATGCCGATGGGGTCAATAGCTGGCTGAAGGAGAGCGGACAGAAGCTGCCTGTCGAATATTCGCTTCTGGATTTCAAACCGGAGCCGTGGCGGCCTGAAGACGCCGTGATCTGGGGCAAGGGCATGGCGTGGAAGCTGAGTTCGAACTGGCAGCAGGATGCGACGCGCGCGACGTTGCTGGCGAAATATGACCGGCAAACCGTGGAGCGGATGTTTCCGCAGCCCAGGCCGGACTGGCCGGTTACGCTTGATCCGCAGCTTCCCGCTTCCGGGACGAACAGCGCCCTGCATGTGCCGTCGTGGCTTCAGCCGGTGAAACTGACGCGGAAGATGACTGCGTTCAAATCGCTGACCGCCCTGCCCCCTTATGGCGCAGGCGCATCGAATGAATGGGTCGTCAGCGGCGCGCGCAGCAAGACCGGCAAGCCTATCCTCGCAAACGATCCCCATCTGGAGCTGAATGTTCCGATCCTCTGGTATCTGGCGCGGATCACCACGCCGGAGATCACCATCACGGGCGCAACCGTTCCCGGCGCGCCGCATGTGCTGCTCGGTCAGAACGGCCATATCGCCTGGGGCTTCACAACCACTGACAGCGACGTGCAGGATCTCTTCATCGAAACGGTCAATCCTGACAATCCCGGCCAGTACATGACGCCGGAAGGCCCGAAACCCTTCAAGACGGAAAAGCTGCTGATCAAGGTCAAGGGTGAAGAGCCTGTCGAGTTCATCCGCCGTGAAACCCGTCATGGGCCGATCATCTCCGGCGCGGTGGAAGACGCGGATGCGCTGGCATGGAACGGCGAACTTGTCAGCCTTGCCTGGACCGGCCTCAGCCGCCGCGACACATCCAGCGAGGCCGTCTACCTCTTGAACCTTGCGCGCAACCGGCAGGACTTTCTCCAGGCGTTGCGCCTTTTTTATTCGCCGACGCAGAATATCGTCTATGCGGACCGCGAGGGCACGATCGGCTTCGTGAATGCCGGCCATGTGCCGGTGCGAAAATCAGGCGACGGACGGTATCCGGTGAGCGGCGCCAACGGCAAATTCGACTGGACCGGCGAGATCGGCTTTAACGCCTGGCCAAAACTGTTCAACCCGCCTGCGGGCGCGATCGTCAACGCCAACAACGCGGTTACGCGGAACGATACCGGGGTCTGGTTCGGACGCGACCAGACCCCGCCCTATCGCGCCGAACGTATTCTGGAGCTGATCGCAGCGAAGCCGAAACACGATCTCGACTCGATGGCCGCGATCCAGACCGATATTCAAGCCGTTCATGCGCGCTATCTCCTGCCGTTCATTCTGAAAGTCAAACCTGAGAATGAAACAGAGCGGAAGGCGCTTGAATTGCTCGGCAACTGGAACATGAATGCGGACAAGGACGGCCCGCAAACGCTCATTCTCGACTGGTGGCTTCGGCACATGAATACCGAGCTTCTGCGTTCCGGTCTCGATCCGGTCGCTCCTGTCTCCGGCATCCTCAATGCCTCGGTCGTCGCCGACATTCTCGGCACGCCGCGCGGCTTCTGCGAAAAGTTGAACGCAGATCCGGGCTGCGTGAAGGCTGTAAAATCTGCCTTCAGCAAGACCATCGAGGAACTGTCGCAGCGCTATGGCGACGATCCGGGCAAATGGCGCTGGGGCGATGAGCATGTCGCGCTGATGGAAAATCAGGTGCTCGACAATGTGCCCGGATTTCGCGACCTGTTCGGTCTCGCTTTCCCGAGCGATGGCGGCTTTTATTCGATCAATCGCGGCGGCAGTATCGGCCCGGCCGATCCGAAGCATCCTCTGGCGCGCAAATCCGGCGCGGGCTTTCGCGGTATCTACGACCTCGGCGATCCCTCAAGATCGCGCTTCATCATCGCCGGAGGCCAGAGCGCCCATCCACTGTCGTCACATTACGCCGATCAGCTTGAGCTGTATAAGCGCGGCGACTATATCCGGCTGGATGTCAGCGAGGATGAGCTGAAGGCGAACAGTGAAGGCGAGATGATTTTCACACCGTGAGTCGGATGGGTTGACACTCGCGCAAGCGGGCGGAAATCCATCACCTGTGCATGATGGGTTTCACGGGTGTTCAACCCATCCTGCGCACGGCCATATCCCAATCCCACTCACGTCGTCCCAGAAGCAAGTCGCAAGTAGCCAGGATGGAGCGCAGCGATATCCGGGGTTCTCCGCGATCATTCCCGGGTTACGTTTCACTTCACCCGGACTACTCCGCTCGGCTCACAATACATTCAGTATTCGAGGCCGGTCTGATTGGATCCCGGATCCTGCCTCCGGCATTTCCGGGACGACAGGAAACATGACACGGCGGGATGGCGAAGCTCAGATCAGGCCGCGCAGGTCCCGATAGAAAAACGGGAAAATTCAGCGATAAATACCGAGAATTATGCGAGAATTGTGAGAATTACGGTAGCAGTCATTTTCTGTTGCTTTCCGCGATATGGAAATTCCTACCGGAATGTGGTTGTATAGGATTTCCAGCAATCGAAAACGGGACAACGAAAACAATTCGTAAATTCACATGAGTCAGACCGAGACCCGTAACGATACGGTCCAATCCCTTACGCGAGCGCTGTCCATTCTCAATGAGCTGGCGGCAAGCGAGCGCGGCCTTAACCTCAGCGAAACGGCGGCGAGAACCAGCCTCCCCATTTCGACGACACACCGTCTGCTGAACACGCTTCAGCAGAAGAAATTCGTCCAATTCAATCAGGATCAGGGGATATGGACGATCGGCGTCCAGTCCTTCATCGTGGGCAACGCATTCCTGCATGTGCGGGATCTCAGCCTGATTGCCCGTCCCATCATGCGTGAACTCATGGAAAGCACAGGCGAGACCGTCAACCTTGCGGTTGAGAACCAAGGGGAGGCGATTTATATTGCACAGATTGAATCTCTCATGACGATGCGGGCGATCGCCAAGCCGGGAGGACGGGCCGCAATGCACGCATCCGGTGTCGGCAAAGCGCTTCTGGCGTGCATGAATGAAGAGATGGTCAATCGTATCCTGATGCGGCACGGCATGCCGAAACTGACGGAGAAAACGCTCGTCGCCCCGGAGATGCTGAAAAAGCAGATCGCGGACATTCGCAGGAAAGGTTACGCCGTCGACGACGAGGAAAACGCCATCGGACTGCGATGCATCGCGGCGGCGATCAGCGATGAAACCGGCCAGCCCGTTGGCGCAATCTCGCTTTCCGGGCCTGCGGTGCGGCTGCGCAAGGATATGATCGCGGATCTGGGGGATGCCGTCAAAAAGACCGCGGAGCGCATTACCATAGGCCTAGGCGGAAGCCCGATCCGGTACGATTGACGCATGCACTTTCTATATAGTGGAATACAATTCCATTTTATGTTTACGTATTTTAAAGATTAACAGAACCTTCTTCCAGAGGCGCATCATGACCGAGACAGGAATCGAGCTGAATTTGCCATCAGGTGTTGAAATCACGGGTGCACTGAAACCGGGTTATGAGACAGTTCTGACGCATGACGCACTGGCCCTCATCGCCGCGCTGGCCCGCACCTTCGAACCGCGCCGCGGGCAGCTCATGGAGATCCGGGCAAACCGCCAGAAAGCTCTCGATGCCGGAGCGTTGCCCAACTTTCTCCCCGAGACAATCGAGATCCGTAACACCGACTGGAAAATCCGCGGCATCCCCGACGACCTGCTCGACCGCCGCGTGGAAATCACCGGGCCGACGACGCGCAAGATGATCATTAACGCGCTGAATAGCGGTGCATCCTGTTTCATGGCCGATTGCGAGGACGCCCTCTCGCCGACCTGGGAAAACGTTGTCGAAGGGCAAATCAATCTCTCCGATTATTGGCTCGGGCAGATCGATTTCACGGACCCGGAAAGCGGCAAGGAGTACAAGATCGGGTCGAATCCGGCGGTTCTGATGGTTCGTCCGCGTGGCTGGCATCTGCCGGAAGAGCACATCCATGTCGACGGGAAACCCGTCGCAGGAGCTTTCGTCGATTTCGGTCTCTATTTCTTCCACAATGCCAAGCGAGCGCTGGCGAAGGGGAGCGGGCCGTATTTCTACCTGCCCAAGATGGAAAATTACAAGGAAGCGGCGCTCTGGAACGAGGTTTTCGAGGCTGCGCAGAAGGTTGTCGGTGTGCCGAGCGGCACTATCAAGGCGACCGTGCTCATCGAAACGCTGCCCGCCGCCTTCGAGATGGACGAAATCCTCCATGCGCTTCGCGACCATATTGCCGGTCTCAATTGCGGGCGCTGGGACTATATCTTTTCATTCATCAAGACGCTCCGCGCCAAGCCGGAATACATCCTTCCCGACCGCGGGCAGGTCGTCATGGGCAAGGCATTTCTGAAGGCCTATTCCGAATTGCTCATCAAGACCTGCCACCGGCGCGGAGCCTTGGCCATGGGCGGCATGGCGGCCTTCATCCCGAACCGGCGCGATGCCGAAGCCAATGACAAGGCGCTGGCCGCAGTTCGCGAGGACAAGCTGCGCGAGGTCAAGGCGGGACATGACGGCACGTGGGTTGCCCATCCCGATCTCGTGTCTGTCGCCAAAGCCGTTTTCGACGAACACATGCCCACTCCGAACCAGCTCAGCAAGCTGCGTGAAGACGTTCAGATCGGACAGATGGAGCTTCTGGAAGTCCATGAAGGGACGCGCACGGAAGAGGGCATGCGCGCCAATATTCGCGTCGGCGTGCAATATATCGAGGCGTGGCTGCGCGGCAATGGCGCGGTACCGCTCTATAACCTGATGGAAGACGCGGCCACCGCCGAGATTTCCCGCACGCAGGTCTGGCAGCTGATCAAATACGGCGCGCAGCTGGAAGACGGCACGGTCGTGACGCGCGATCTGTTCCTGAAGCTGCTTGATGATGAGATGGCGAAGTTGCGCGAAGCGCTGGAGGCGGAAACCTTCGATGGCGGACGGTTCGACGAGGCGATCGCCCTTTTCCGCGACCTCTCGACATCAGAAAAGCTGGAGCCGTTCCTGACGCTGCCAGCGTATAAGCTGATCGCTTGAGCATACAACCCAAGCATTTTTGGCAGTGGCCCTGGGAACGAATTCCGGGGCCACTATTTTTTTCACACAATCTCTATAGAATCTCGTTTTACAATTGACTGTCCTGTCACCTAAAGGGGCACACAGATGGACTTCTCCACCCTCATTTTTCTCATCTTCGTCTTCATGGCGCTTCAACCGATCCTGACGGGGCGCTGGTATGCATTTCAGCGCGAGAATGCGATCCGCGCGATCGAGAAGGCCCATGGAACGCGCGTCATAACGATGATTCACCGGCAGGAGAAGCGGAACCTGTTCGGCGTCTCGGTCTCGCGCCATATCGATCTTGAGGATGCGCAGACCATCATCTCAGCGATCAAGGAAACGCCGAAAGACCTGCCGATCGACCTGATAGTCCACACGCCCGGCGGGCTCGTTCTGGCAGCGATGCAGATTGCGCGTGCGCTTGAGGCGCATCCCGCCAAGGTTACGGTCTACGTACCCGTCTATGCCATGTCCGGCGGTACACTGATCGCGCTTGCGGCGGATGAGATCGTGCTCGGTGAGTTTTCTGTGCTTGGCCCGATTGACCCGCAGATCATGGGATTGCCGGCCGCCAGTATCGTCAATGCCCGCAATGCCAAGCCTGTTGCGAATGTTTTCGATCTGACACTCGTTCTTGCTGATGTCAGCGAGAAGGCGCTCGCTCAGGTCAAGCGGGGTGCGATCGAGATCATGACGCCGCGTCTCGACCAGGCCTCAGCGGAAGCGCTGGCCGAAAAGCTGGCGGGCGGCCACTGGACGCATGACTATGCGCTGACCGCCAGCGAAGCGACAAGTCTCGGTCTTCCGGTCAAGACGGGAATGCCGAACCAGGTTCTGCAACTTATGCGACTCTATCCGCAACCCGTACAGCGGTCCGGCGTGGAATATCTGCCGATCGATATGCCGCACCGGCGCTAGGCTTTAGTGATGAATTAACGTTTAGGGATTCCCAAGAGGATGCAAATCAGATTCAACGC
>CAYOUP010000033.1:0-15662 GCA_964407125.1 uncultured Hyphomicrobiaceae bacterium
GGCAAATCTCGACAATCGGCACGAGCAACGTGCTGACGTTCAACAGCTTCAATCCGTTCGTTATCAGGAACGATGCCGCACAAGGGCTACTGGAATTTACGTTCGACAGCCTCATGACGCAGGCGATGGATGAGCCCGACGCGATGTATGGCCTTATCGCCGAAGCCGCTGAAGTCGCCGATGACAAGCGTTCCGTTACCTTCTATCTGCGCCCGGAAGCAAAATTCCGTGACGGTACGCCGGTGACGGCAGAGGATGTCGTCTTTTCAATCAAGATGCTCAGTGACAAGACAAAAACGCTTCCGTTTTTTCACCTGTCGCTCCGCGATGTCGAGAAAGGCGAAGTCATTGATCCGCACACGGTCCGCTTCACTTTCAAGGGCGAAAATCTGCGCGACCTGCCGCTGATCGTCGCCGGCATGCCAATCCTCTCGAAAGCGTTCTACGCAGACAAGGATTTCTATAAGCCCTCTTTCGTCACGCCGATGGGATCCGGCCCTTACGAGGTCGGCGACTACAAAACCGGCCAATTCATAGCCTATAAACGGCGCAAGGATTATTGGGCGGCGGACCTGCCGGTCAATCGGGGGCGCTGGAACTTCGATGAAATCCGCTACGAATATTACCGGGACCACACCGCCAGCTTCGAAGCCTTAAAGGCTGGCGACTACGATTTGCGTGAGGAGTTCTTTTCGAAAATCTGGGCAACAGGATACAGCATCCCACAGGTTGAAACCGGCAAGATCAAGCTGCTGGCTCTTCCAGATGAACGCCCGGCGGGGGCGCAGGGCTTCTTCATCAACCTGCGCCGGGACAAATTTTCCGATGTCCGCGTCCGCAAGGCGCTTGATTATGTCTTCGACTTCGAATGGATGAACAAGAATTTATTCTACGGCCTGTACCAGCGAACGACCAGTATCTTCGTCAATTCGGATCTGGAAGCGACGGGTCAGCCCAGCGAGGCTGAACTGAAGCTTCTGGAACCCTTCCGGGACCAGCTCCCGCCGGAAGTGTTCGGTGAAGCTTATATTCCTCCGGTGACGGACGGCAGCGGCCGCAATCGCAAGATGCGTAATGAAGCCGCCAAACTGCTTGATGAAGCGGGCTGGAAAGTCGGCAGCGACGGTGTGCGCGTTAATGCCGATGGAGAGCGGCTGACGATCGAATTCCTTCTGGAACAGCCAAGCTTTGAGCGTGTTCTCGGTTTTTACGCTGAGAAACTGCGTGGAATAGGCATCGAGGTCAATATCAGGACGCTCGACTCCGCACAATATCAGCGCCGGCTGAAGGATTTTGATTTCGATCTCGATACGGTACGCCTCAATCTCAGCATCACGCCCGGCCCAGAAATGCGTAACGTCCTTGGCTCTGAGGCGGCTACGTCGGAGGGAAGCAATAATCTGGCGGGCATTGCCGATCCGGTCGTCGATGCGCTGCTCGATAAGATGATCGACGCAAAGAGCCGTGACGAGCTCCGTGTTGCAGCACATGCGCTCGACCGTGTTCTCCGCGCCGGACATTACTGGGTGCCGCAATGGTACAGGCCCTTTCACCCTATTGCGTTCTGGGACCGCTTTTCATGGCCTAAAATCAAGCCGAAATATGCACGCGGCGTACTCGATACCTGGTGGTATAACCCTGAACGGGCAGCGAAAATAGAACAATAACGAAAGCACGGACCAAGCGATGGGCGCATATATTCTCCGGCGGTTGCTTCTGATGATTCCGACATTGCTCGGCATCATGATCGTAAGTTTCGCGGTTATCCAGTTCGCGCCCGGCGGTCCGGTCGAACGCATCATCGCGCAACTCACCGGAACCGACGCCGGTGCAACGGCGAGGATCAGCGGCTCGTCCCAGAGTGATTTTCGTGGCTCCGCCGGCCAGAACGGCAGCGGCGAAAGTACATCCAACTCGACCTATCGGGGTGCGCAAGGGCTCGATCCCGAATTCATCAAGAGCCTTGAAAAGCAATATGGTTTTGACAAGCCGCCGCTTGAACGCTTCCTGCTGATGCTCGGCAATTATGCAACCTTCAATTTCGGCGAGAGCTATTTCCGCGACGTCAGCGTTATTGACCTGGTTCTTGAGAAGATGCCCGTCTCCATCTCGCTGGGCCTCTGGATGACGCTGATCAGCTATGGTATCTCGATCCCGCTCGGGATCCGCAAGGCGGTGAAGGACGGCACGCCGTTCGACATCTGGACGAGCGGCGCGATCATTATCGGCTATGCGATCCCCGGCTTTCTTTTCGCCGTGCTGCTGATCGTCCTCTTCGCAGGCGGCACGTTCCTCGATTGGTTCCCCTTGCGCGGACTGACATCGGATAATTGGGAAGAGCTTTCCTGGCCGATGCGGATTATCGACTATTTCTGGCACCTGACATTGCCGCTGCTCGCCATGTCGCTCGGCGCTTTCGCCACGCTGGCGCTGCTGACGAAGAACTCGTTCCTCGACGAGATCAAGAAGCAATATGTCATAACGGCGCGCGCGAAAGGGCTGACAGAGCGACAGGTGCTTTACGGGCATGTGTTCCGCAATGCGATGCTGCTGATCGTTGCGGGATTTCCCGGAGCGTTTATCGGCGCATTCTTCGGCAGCTCGCTGCTGATCGAAACGATCTTTTCGCTCGACGGCCTGGGGCTGCTGTCATTCGAGTCGATCGTCAACCGCGATTATCCGGTGGTCTTTGCAACGCTCTATATCTTCTCGCTGATAGGGTTGCTGATCGGTCTGATTTCCGACCTCACCTATACCTGGATCGATCCACGCATCGATTTTGAAACGCGGGAGGTTTGATCCGTCATGATGGATAAACGCGTGACGAACGAAACCCCGGCTTTTGCCACCGAAGGCTCCAAGCAGGCCCCGCCGACGAAACGCGACTCCGACTGGTTCGACCTGTCTCCGATCAACCGCCGCCGGCTCGATAACTTCAAGGCGAACAGGCGCGGTTATTACAGCTTCTGGATTTTCCTTTTTCTGTTCATCCTGACGCTGTTCGCGGAGTTTTTCGCCAATGACAAGCCGCTGCTCCTCAGCTATGAGGGCGAACTCTACACGCCGGTTTTCGTCAGCTATCCAGAAACGGCATTCGGCGGTGAGTTCGAAACAGAGGCCGATTACCGCGATCCCTTCGTACAAAATCTGATCAAGGAAAAAGGCGGCTGGATGCTCTGGCCTCTGATCCGCTATGATTACCGTACGATCAATCTCGACCTGCCCGAGCCTGCGCCGTCCAGCCCGACATCGGAAAATCTGCTCGGTACTGACGATCAGGGCCGGGATGTTCTGGCGCGTATTATTTACGGGTTCCGTATCTCGGTTCTTTTCGGCCTGACCCTGACCGTGCTTTCGTCCATCATCGGCGTTGCGGCGGGCGCGGTGCAGGGCTATTTCGGCGGCTGGATCGATCTGATTTTCCAGCGATTTATCGAAATATGGACCTCGATCCCGCAGCTCTATCTGATCATCATCATCGCCGCGATCATAACGCCCAGCTTCTGGATATTGCTCGGAATCATGCTCGCCTTCAGTTGGGTGTCGCTCGTCGGCGTCGTGCGCGCCGAGTTCCTTCGCGGACGCAATTTCGAATATATTGTCGCCGCTCGCGCGCTCGGACTGTCCAACGGCAAGATCATGTTCAAGCACCTCCTGCCGAATGCGATGGTCGCCACGCTGACATTCATGCCGTTTATCCTGAACGGCTCGATCACGGCGCTGACATCGCTCGACTTCCTCGGCCTCGGCCTGCCGCCCGGCTCCGCATCGCTTGGCGAATTGCTGGCGCAAGGCAAGAATAACCTGCAGGCGCCCTGGCTCGGATTGACGGCGTTCTTCGTGATCGCAATCATGCTCAGCCTGCTGATCTTTATCGGCGAGGCGATCCGCGACGCGTTCGATCCGCGCAAGACATTCCATTGAGAGAAGGCAGTATGAACACGCAGGACACACCCCTTCTCGACATACGCAATCTGTCGGTGGATTTTCACAGCGCCGGCAATGTCAACCATGCCGTCCGCAATGTATCGTTCGACATTCGCAAGGGCGAGACGGTTGCGCTGGTCGGCGAGTCCGGTTCGGGCAAGAGCGTAACTGCGCTGTCTACAGTGCGCCTCCTGCCATATCCTGCGGCACGCCACCCGAGCGGCGAAATCCTGTTCAAGGGACGGGACGTGCTGAAAATGACCAATGCCGAGATCCACGATATACGCGGCAACGACATCGGCATGATTTTCCAGGAACCGATGACTTCGTTGAACCCGCTGCACAAGGTCGAAAAACAGGTCGGTGAGGTTCTGAAAATCCATCAGGGCATGAACGATGCAGCGGCGGCGGAACGGACGATCGAGCTGCTGAGCCAGGCGGGCATCCGCAATCCTTCCCAGCGCATCCATTCCTTCCCGCATCAGCTTTCCGGCGGCCAGCGCCAGCGGGTCATGATTGCAATGGCTCTGGCAAACAATCCCGACCTGTTGATCGCGGACGAGCCGACGACAGCACTGGACGTGACCATTCAGGCGCAAATTCTGGAACTGCTCAAGGCGCTGCAAAGCGAACTCGGAATGGCCATGCTGCTGATCACCCACGATCTCGGTATCGTGCGGAAGATGGCCGAGCGCGTGAACGTGATGCGCTATGGCGAGATTGTCGAGCACGGATCGGTCGAGCAGATTTTCGAAGATCCACAGCATCCCTATACGAAGCATCTGATGGCGTCCGAGCCGAAGGGCCGTCCGCCCGCCGCCGATCCGAAAGCCCCGATCGTGATGGAAGCCGACGATGTGAAAGTCTGGTTCCCTGTGAAGCGCGGCCTTATGAGGCGAACCGTCGATTACATCAAGGCCGTTGATGGGCTATCGCTCAAATTGCGCGAGGGTCAAACGCTTGGTGTTGTCGGGGAGTCCGGTTCCGGCAAGACGACATTGGGCCTCGCCCTGCTTCGGCTGATCTCCAGCCAGGGCAAGATCGCCTATGTCGGCAAGCGCATTGACGAGTTGCGGACAAAGCAGATGCGTCCCTTGCGCCGGGAAATGCAGATTGTATTTCAGGACCCCTACGGCTCGCTTTCGCCACGCCTGTCGGCCAGCCAGATCATCGAGGAAGGGCTGATCATACAAAATCCCAAGATGTCCTATGAGGAGCGGCGTGAGCGCGTTTCAAAGGCAATGATCGAGGTGGACCTCGATCCGGCGACACAGGACCGCTATCCGCATGAGTTTTCCGGCGGGCAGCGCCAGCGTATCGCCATTGCGCGCGCTATGGTCCTGGAGCCGAAATTCGTTATGCTGGATGAGCCGACCAGCGCGCTTGACGTTTCGGTGCAGGCGCAGATTGTCGAGCTGCTCAGGGAATTGCAGAAAAACAAGAAACTCGCTTACCTGTTCATCAGCCACGACCTGCGCGTGGTGCGTGCGCTGGCAAATGACGTCATCGTGATGCGCGCAGGCAAGGTCGTCGAGGAAGGCACGGCCGAACAGATTTTCAATAATCCGAAGACTGATTATACCCGCGCTCTGATCGCCGCTGCGTTCGACCTGGAAGCCAGCCACGTTTCAGCAGGCGCCGGAACTTGAAAATCGTCTGATCAAATTTTCTCGTCTGACGCACCGTTTCAATACCGACGATCTCACGCGCAGGCGAGGTGTTGGACTTTGCGCTCGCTGCAATGACCTCACCTTCACGCAAAACCTCTATCCGGTTGCACACATCCATCACCGGATGCCATGAACGTGATACGAGCAGAATGGATGTTCCTTGCGCAGCAATGCTTTGGATCAATTTGGCCGCAACAGGTTGCGCGATCGAGTCGAAACCGCATTCCGTGAGCAACAACAGCAAGGGACGGGAAGCCAGCGCGATTGCGATAGTGAGCAGCCACTTGTGGTGCGCATCGAGCTTTTCCGCGCGGCATTCCGCCTGATCGGCCAGCCCGACAAAATCCAAAAGGGCAAGTGCTTCGTCATGGTCTGTCCCGCCGCCCTGCCTCGGAAAGAGTGGACGGGTCCGGGAGAGGCCATGCAACAGGACATTTTCGACCAGCGTAAACTGCGGAACAATCGCGCTTGCCGGGAGCACTTGCGCTATACCGCGGCGAAACCTGCACTCATGGCGAAGATGGGTAACATCCTCTCCGTGAAACACGATGGTTCCTGACGTCGGTGACACGGCCCCTGAGAGAAGATCCAACATGATATAAGGACGCACGCCAGGCCGTCCAATAACGCCAACGATTTCACCTCTGCCAATTTGCAGCGAAAGGTTGCGCACAAGCGCATTGCGACCCAAGGTTTTGCAAAGGTCATTGATTTCTACTGCAGGATCAACTAAAGGTAGATCATCGGAACCTAAACAACTTTGCTCCAACATTTGAATGACCTCTAGCTAATCTGTCAGAAAAAGCGGCATTAAAACTTAAGCAGGTGGGTCAATTACAACGCCAATATGGTTCTAATGTGGCAAGTTCAAACTACTCATAAGCAACAACACATATTGAATCAGTGTATTTACCTAATCAATTAGTCTACATCAGAGACTGAGCTTTTTAGTACTGACGTGTCAGCGAATATGCTTCCCCTAAAAATCGACGAATAAAAAACGATGACACCGTATCTAAGCACTCAATCAGAGTATAGAGTCCAAGTAATATACAAAATAACCCAATAGTCGTATTGGGTAATCAACTTATGCTCAAGGTCAGTCGCATCAGATCTGCCGGTTGCAAGCACCAATATGCAGGTCCTGCGACGCCTTCCACGATGATAAAAACAAAACATCAAACACAGCGCCGCCGCGTTCAGGGGGCACCTGTAAAGCAGAAAACTGGTCTATCTGCGTCGTTTCATACGTGGAAATTACTTACCGGCGCGATAAGCTGTCATCGACGATTTGCAGATAAAGGGACACGTCTTGTTTTATACCGCTGAAGAGCCGCACGGCCTTCCATTCGATCCGTTCAAGGCCATCATAGCGCCGCGCCCGATCGGCTGGATCGGCAGCCAGAACCGGGATGGGCACATCAATCTCGCGCCCTACTCCTTTTTCAATGCCGTATCCTCCAGACCGAACATCATTGCTTTCTCCAGCCAGGGTTTGAAGGACAGCGCCTACAACGCTGTCGAAACAGGCGAATTCACGTTCAGCCTGGCGACACGCGCATTGGCCGAAAAGATGAACCAATCTTCCGCAAATCTCGGCTCGAATGAGAATGAGTTCGATTTTGCGAGGCTTACCATGGAGCCGTCACGCCTGATTTCACCGCCTTTCGTGTCCGAAAGCCCCGCCGCGCTGGAATGCAAGGTGATATCCAATTTGCGCCTGACAGATCTCCATGGCAACGAAACCGATTCCTATGTGATCTTCGGCCAGGTCGTCGCAACGCATATAAGGGATGAATTCATCAGGGACGGCCGTTTCGACACGGCAAAGGCGCAGCCCATCGCCCGCTGCGGATATAATGACTACGCGACTGTCGAGAGTGTTTGGGAAATTCCGCGGGCGGGTTAGAATGTCAGATACGCCTGTGTAAAATCAAACGTCAGTGAGGCCGTATATGACCGCCATTCGCGCTGCTCAAAGCCTGAAGGGTTGCGTAACAGCGCCGCATCATCTGGCCGCGCAATCCGGATTACGAGTTTTGCAGGATGGGGGCAATGCCATCGAGGCAATGATTGCGGCGGCGGCCAGTATTGCGGTTGTCTATCCACATATGAACAGCATTGGCGGGGACGGCTTCTGGCTGATCTCCCAGCCAGGCAGGGAACCGATCGCGATTGATGCCTGCGGTGGCGCGGCAATGCTCGCAAAACGGAATTTTTATACCGAACAGGGCCATCAGACGATCCCCAATCGCGGTCCACTTGCGGCGCTCACAGCGGCAGGCACGATATCCGGTTGGGAGATGGCGCTGAAGATAGCTCAGGAAATCGGTGGCAAGCTCCCGCTCAGCCGACTTCTGGAAGATGCAATTGTATATGCGCGCGAAGGCGTCGTTATAAGCGGCAGCCAGGTCAACGCCGTTGGTGCGAAAGCGAGAGAACTATCCGGCGTACCGGGCTTCAGCGACACATTCATGCCGGATGGGAAGACACCGGACCAGGGAGACATTCAGCGCTTTCCAAAGCTTGGCGCAACATTCGAACGGCTGGCCTATGCGGGTTTGGAGGATTTCTACCGGGGTGACCTCGCCAGATGTATGACGGCCGATCTCGAACGATTGGGCAGCCCTCTCCGCCTGGACGATCTGAATGCGTACCAGGCACAGATCGTCACCCCTCTCTCGCTCGACCTGAAAGGTGTGCGTTTGCTCAATCTGCCCCCTCCGACGCAAGGGCTTGCATCACTCCTCATTCTCGGTGTCTTCAATCGCCTCGATGTTCCGCAAGCTGACGGCTTCGAATATGTTCACGGCCTTGTCGAAGCGACAAAGCAGGCATTTTACGTCCGCAACAACTACGTTACCGACCCCGCCTTCATGCCCTCTCCGGCAACGGATTTTCTCGCCCCTGAACGACTCTCGGAAATGGCCGCGCATGTCGATATGACGCACGCATCGGACTGGCATCTGCGACAGGCCAGCGGTGATACGGTCTGGATGGGTGCCTGTGACGCAAGCGGCCTGATGGTCAGCTTCATCCAGAGCGTTTATTGGGAGTTCGGCAGTGGCGTCGTCCTGCCTGAAAGCGGCGTCATTTGGCAAAACCGCGGCATAAGCTTTTCGCTGGAGGAGAACGCGCTTCAGCGGCTGGAGCCCGGACGCAAACCGTTCCACACACTCAACCCTGCTTTGGCTCATTTCTCCGATGGCAGAAGAATGGTGTACGGGACCATGGGAGGCG
This sequence comes from uncultured Hyphomicrobiaceae bacterium, assembly GCA_964407125.1. GTDB lineage: Bacteria > Pseudomonadota > Alphaproteobacteria > Rhizobiales > Rhodomicrobiaceae > JAHQVI01. The sequence goes on from CAYOUP010000033.1 coordinate 8,838, forward strand.
ATGGCCAGCCTCAAACGCAAGCGGCGCTTTTCACACGCTATGCGAATTACGGTTACGACCTGCAACAGGCGATTACTGCTCCGCGCTGGGTCCTTGGCCGCCGCTGGGGCGACGACAACACCAAGCTGAAAATTGAGGGGCGCTTTGATCCATCCGTATACACCGCATTAACTGAAGCAGGACACGATGTCGAGATCGTCGAGCCGTTTTCGGAAATCATGGGACATGCCGGCGGTATCGTCGGGCATTCAGATGGTCTGATTGAAGGGGCAAGCGATCCACGTAGTGATGGTTGTGCAGCCTGCATGTAAGTGCTCTCTGCGTATGCAATTTCAGTAGTTTTGGGTAGTTTATTGAAATTAATGCATGTTGGCGTATTAATTACGACCTTCTAATGATTGCGTATTATCGTGATCAAAAGTAGCGTATGCCCCAGGTCTTGCGGGGCTCAAACGACTGACCGTAAACTGAGACCTAAATGATGTCATTCCATGGGAGGTACTGAATGATTGACCGCCGTTCATTTATCAAGAAAGCTGGGGTTACCGCCGGCGCCACCGCCGCGGCAGCAACGCTTGCGGCGCCAGCCATCGCGCAGGCAAAAACCGAAATGGTGATCGTTTCGACATGGCCGCGTGACTTTCCTGGCCTTGGCATCAGTGCACAGCGCCTTGCGGCCCGCATCGGCGAACTGTCGGAAGGACGCATCAACGTCACCTATTATGCAGCGGGCGAAAAAGTCGGTGCATTCGACTCCCTCGACGAAGTTTCCGCTGGCAACTCGCAGGCCTATATCGGCGCTGATTACTACTGGAAGGGTAAACATCCGGCGTGGGCTTATTTCACCTCTGTTCCTTTCGGCATGGTTTACGCTGAAATGGACGCATGGATGAAATATGCGGGCGGCCAGGCGCTTTATGATGAAGTTGCCGGGGAATTCAACATCAAAGGTTTCCCCTGCGGCAACACCGGCGTTCAGATGGGTGGCTGGTTCAACAAGGAAATCGAAAGCGCGGACGACCTTAAAGGTCTGAAAATGCGTATTCCGGGCCTTGGCGGCGACGTTATGGCCAAGCTTGGCGCTTCCCCTGTCGCGCTTCCCGGCGGCCAGATCTACGAAAATCTCGTATCCGGAGCGATCGACGCAACAGAGTGGGTCGGCCCGTACAACGACTACTTCATGAAGTTTTATGAAGCTGCAAAATATTATTACTATCCGGGCTTCCATGAGCCGGGCTCACAGCTCGACCTTGGCATGAACAAGTCCTGGTGGGAAGGCCTGTCCAAGATCGACCAGGCCATCATTGAGGCGGCCTGTAACGAAGAAAATGCCCGCCAGATGGCAGAAACCAACGCCAATAACGGTGTCTACCTGACAAAGCTGATCAACGATCACGGCGTTGAGCTGCGCAAATTCAACGATGACATCTATGACAGCTTCGGTCAGGCTTCTCAGGAAGTCTTCGATGAAACCCGCCAGCACAGCGAACTCGCAGCGAAAGTCAACGACGCCTTCCAGAAGTCTCTGCGCGAAATAGGCAAGTGGATCGGCCTGTCCGATACAGCCTACACGGTGCAGAGAAACCGCGTTCTCGGCATCGGAAGCTAACATCCGCTCGTGCAAATCTGTTAACTATGGGATGGGACCAAGTGGCCCCATCCTCTTCTGCACATTCGCCTGATTATCGAGTGAAAGGTGAATAAGCTGCCATGACCAGCGCCGCAACGATGCCAGATAAGGGCGACCGCGCCGCGATGCTGTCCCGCATGTTCGCATGGGGCGTAATCGCATTATTGTTCGCATATTTGATCAATAATTACCTGACCGTGTGGCAAGACTGGCCCGGCGCTTCGGCCGTGTTGCATGGCGGCGGCGCAAAGACCTGGTTGCAGCTTGGGATTTATGCACTATTCTTGATTATCGCTTTGCTGCTGGTCATACGGACCTCTACCAGCCTTTTGCGCCCGGATTCGGAGCGCATTTACAGAATAACGGCATTTATCGTTCGCGCCGCCTTCTGGGCTGTCTTTCTGATCGGACTTTCCGACGCGGTCGTTTCATTCCTGAGAGTTGAAAACCTGTTGCCGGACATTGTCGGCGACACAATAACCACCGATCTTTCCCGATCGACCTATCGCGGCATGTATCTCCATGTCCCGATGCTGCTTCTCGGCATTCTGATCGCTATGGTGCATCGCGGGCTCGGCTTTATCTGGCTGACGTTGATGGTTGTCGTTGCCGAGCTGCTGATTGTACTTTCGCGCTTCATTTTCTCCTATGAGCAGGCGTTCATGTCCGACCTCGTGCGCTTCTGGTACGCCGCACTGTTTCTCTTCGCGAGCGCCTATACTCTGATTGAGGAAGGCCATGTCCGTGTCGATGTGCTTTACTCGACAATGAGCCAGAAGACGCGCGGACTGGTGAATGCGATCGGTTCGATCTTCCTTGGGCTGTCGTTCTGCGTTGTGATCATCGCATTCGGTATGGGCTCCAAATCCTCGATAATCAATGGACCGCTTCTGGTCTTCGAGACAACACAAACCGGATTTGGCATGTATGTGAAATACTGGATGGCGGGTTTTCTCGGGATCTTCGCCATTTCCATGCTCATCCAGTTCATGGGCTTCTTTCTTGAGGGATTAGCCGATTATCGCGACGAGCCGAACAAACGCGCTGTGACAGCCCAGGGCGGGCATTAACCGGTCGGCAGGGGCACACAATGGAACTTTTCTTTCTCTTTCTGCTGATCGCACTGATGGCGTTCACGCTTGGCTCCGGCTACCCCGTTGCATTCTCGCTTCCGGGCTCCGCCATTCTTACGGTCTCGCTTGCCGCACTGTCCGGCTACATATTCGCCGGTGATGTGAATGCCTATTTCTATCAGGGCGGTCCGGAAACCTGGCTCACGGCGGGCGTAACCAACTTCCGCGGTGTTTACTGGGAAGCCGAACGCGACACGCTGATCGCCATTCCGTTGTTCGTGTTCATGGGCATCATGTTGCAGCGCTCGCGCATTGCCGAAGACCTGCTGGTGACGATGGCGCAGCTTTTCGGGCCTGTGCGCGGCGGTCTCGGCATGTCCGTTGTCTTCGTCGGCGCGCTCCTTGCCGCAACGACCGGCATCGTGGGGGCAACTGTGGTGGCGATGGGGCTGATCTCGCTTCCCGCCATGTTGCGCAATAATTATTCTCATCCTCTCGCAACCGGCACCATCGCCGCCTCGGGCACGCTCGGGCAGATCATTCCGCCTTCGATCGTTCTGATCATTCTCGCCGACCAGCTTGCCAGCGCCGCCGATCAGGCGGGCACTGCCCGATCAGCGCTTTACAAAACCATGACCGGCGAACTGACCATGCCGTCAGAGTTCGACGTCACATCCACCAGCGCCGGTGAGATGTTCCTGGGCGCTCTGCTTCCCGGCCTTGTGCTTGTCGGTCTGTATATTTTGTACATTGCCATAATCGCTTTCATCCGGCCGAAGATTGCGCCGACCGTGCCCTATGAAGGCAAGTATGACGCAGGTTTCGCACTCAAGGTTTTTCTGGCGCTGGTGCCTCCGCTGGCTCTCATTTTCATCGTGCTCGGCTCGATCATCATGGGCATCGCCACCGTCAATCAGGCGGGCGCAATCGGCGCCGCAGGCGCACTTGTCATGGCGGGATACCGGTTGCGCGAAGGCCAGAAGCGGCAATACTGGCCAGCGGCGTTAAGCCTCCTTTCCGTGATCGCCATCGTCACCATCACCAGGATCCATCCGGTCAATATCAAGAATGTCGCGACATCAGCGGATGCGACCGCGCTGATACTTTCGATCATCGCTGTTGGCGGGCTGCTTAGCGGATTGATCTGGAGCGGCATACGCACATTGCGTATCGAGAATACGCTGCAAGGCGTGATGGTTGATACGGCCAAGACGACCTCTTTGGTCTTCATCATCCTGATCGGCGCCGCGATGCTGACGGCATCGTTCCGTGGTTTCGGGGGCGAAGAGCTTGTACGGGAATTCCTGACCGGTTTGCCGGGCGGCTTCTGGGGCCAGTTCGTCACCGTGATGCTGGTGATCTTCGTACTCGGCTTCTTTCTCGATTTTATCGAAATCTCCGTTGTCGTGGTGCCAATCGTCGCCCCGATTCTCCTGGCGAACCCGAATGCCAATGTGACTGCCGTGTGGCTTGGCGTCATGATCGGACTCAATATCCAGACATCGTTTCTGACGCCGCCTTTCGGCTTCGCGCTGTTCTATCTTCGCGGCGTTGCTCCCGCTGTTGTGCGCACGATCTCAATGTATAAGGGTGTTATTCCGTTCATTTGCCTGCAATTGCTTGCGCTCGTTATCGTTGCCTACAACCCGCCGCTCGTGAATTACCTGCCGCTGAGAATTTCACTGACCTCGGAGACCGCGCCGCCGCCGATCAATCCGAAGCTTCAGTATTGTATCGAAGCCAATCTGCTTCCCGCTTATCAGGCTGAAGAGCAAAGCATTCTCTCGGCGCTCCGCTCCGTAAGGAACATCGACCTGTCCACGCTTCCTTCAAAGGATCAGAAGGAACTTTCAGACAGTTTCGACGATGCTGAAAAGACCTTCGAACTGGTTGCCGCGATTGCCGCCACCGAAAAGGCTATTGAGCAAAGTGAACCGGACTATCGCCCGCTCCATGTTGAAGTCCGCAATATCCAGCAGGAAATTACCGATCATCAAGCGGAGATTTCCGATCTGCAAAAGGAGTTGCGTAACGTCAGCGATATTAACGCCGAGGACGGGCTGAAATCTCGGATCGAGGCGCTCAAATCCAGGATCGAGGAGCTGAAATCGTCAATTCCGGAGAACTGGGAACAGGCACATAAGGACTTTACCGCCTTGCTCCAGAATGAAAACCGCGCCCGCCTCGCCTATCGCCGTAACGTCGACAACGCGTATGAGCCGGTCAAGGCAATATTGGCGGTTCTGAGAGAAACCGAGGCTCTGGAAGCAATGCGTCCGGAGATTGCAGCACTACGGGAGTTCATCAATAAGAATCCAATGCCTGCCTCGGTCGAGCAGGCCAGCGCGGTGCTCGAAAAACTGCGTGGCATCGAAGGCACGCGCAGTGTCCAGTCCGAGCTATCCAAGGCCCGCCGTGCGCTGCGCGGGAGCAGTCCGAGCAAGGAGGATGCTATGAACGCGCTGGGCAAGACACTAGAGGTCTATGACGAGGAAGTCAGGTGGAAGAAAGCCGCTGCATCAAACGTGCTTCCGAAGCTTGCTGAATATGAGGCAGCCATACGCTCGACAATCGGTCTGCGCCAGCAACACCGTCTGCCAGATGACCTGGCGGCAGATGTTGCAGGCTGCTTGTCCGAACATCGCGATCTGACGCTGTATTTCTAATACGCCCCGCAGGAAATCCGACCCACTTGCCGCGATGTCTTTGCTGATCGCGACCAGACAAGCGTCGCGATAAACGTTTGCTTGATCGCGTGCGGCAAACCGGGGGCGAACTTGCTTCCGGCTGTACCATGCCCGTGCCGTCGTTTACCTGCTCGGCATGAGCTTATACTTTCATCCCGCGTTCCAGATCCCAGCTCTGATAATCCGCGACCATGCGTGGATCACACGACGGAACAGACGCAATCAGGCCTGGTAAGCTTGGCTTCGATGCATTAAGCAGCTTGTCGCTTGCACATATCCAATGTCGGCCGCCGCGCCTCGATCCCACGGCCCATCAGTGCTTGCCTTATGCTATCGTCAAGATGATACAGGTCTCCGCCTGCAAAGCTTTGGCGAGAGCGAGTGCGGCATGAATGCGATCCCGAGTGGTGCTTCCTCGCGAGACGCGCATATTGCCTTCCAGACGCAAAAATGTATACATTACATTCGGTGTATTTATTGGCCGCAGCGCTGCCACAAGGCTGGCTTCGGTATTTGGTATGCAGTGTCGGAGAGGATTGTCTCGGAATGACGGAAGCCACCGGAAACAGCCATACGATGCGGGCGCTGGTCGAGCTGCGGCAACGTATTCTCAGCGGAGAGCTTCAAGGCGGCAAGCGCCTGCTTGAGGTGCCGACGGCCGAGTTACTGCAGATTTCCCGCACGCCGGTGCGTGAGGCCATGTCGCGCTTGGTCGAGGAGGGCTTGCTGGAGCGCGCCAAAAGCGGCGGTTTTCTCGTGCGGGCTTTCGGCCTTGAGGATGTGATCGACGCCATCGAGCTGCGCGGCGTGCTTGAAGGCACCGCGGCGCGGCTGGCGGCGGAACGCGGCGTGGAAGCGAAGGCGCTTGCCAACATGACCGTAATCCTGTCTGAGCTGGATGAGTGTTTCGGCGAAACACCCGGTGATGTCGACTTCGAGAATTACTCCAGGCTCAACGCCGATTTCCATCATGCGTTGGCGCATCTTGCCGGCAGCAAGATTCTTGCACGCGAGCTCGAAAGGGTTACGCATCTGCCGTTTGCGTCGCCTTCCGCATTTCTTCCCGACAAGGTCGATCTGACCAACCGCCGGCGATCACTTGACTACGCACAGACGCAGCACAGGGAAATCATCGCAGCTATTGCAGGCAGGGAGGGCGCGCGTGCCGAGGCGCTGGCCCGTGAACATGCCCGCACCGCTCGCCGCGACCTTGAATATGTTGTCGAGAAGAAGCGCAACATGACCGGTGCGGTCGCCAGTCTTGCTCTCATTGTCGACTAGCTCGACTGGCGTTCAACAGTCCGCCTTCGCCTTAATGCGCTTTGCACCAGAGTGGGGTCAGTTTTGACGGTAAAACGGTGTTTCTGTCAAAACTGTCAGAGACCGTAATCAGAGCCCGCATCATAAATTGTCGACACGACGGTATATTTTTCTC
>CAYOUP010000034.1:0-15645 GCA_964407125.1 uncultured Hyphomicrobiaceae bacterium
TCCGCTGCGAGCGCCCGCCGGTCCGTTGCAATTGTCTTGTAACCGTCCTGCCCGGCTCGGGCGCCGGCGCGATCAGCCAGTTCCTTCCAGCCGAGAATCCGCGAATAGGGATCGACGCCGCCCGGAAGCGTAAAGCTACCCGCAAGCACGCCACCTATGGGAATGAGTGTGGCGACAGCAAGATGAATCGCCAGAGAAAGCCGCAAAAGCCGCCGCCAGCCCCCGCGCATCAGGATAGCCACCGTCAGGACGGTCGCAGCAACATAGGCGAAGGCGGCCCAATTGGCATTCGCGCGCGAAAGGAGCGCCTGTGCGGTCATCAGAAGAATGACCGGCACCGAGAAAGCCAGCAGCAGCCGCACATGGTTGCCGCCTTCTTCGCGGAGGGGCGAACTCAGAACCCAGCGCATGCAGTAAACGAGCAGAAATGCGAAAAGGATCGGTCCGAATACGCCGAACTGGCCACCGACAAACTCCAGCGCCTTCAATGGCTTGATGAGAGAGCCACCCCAATTGGCGTTATCGGCTGTATGCGAAAAGGTCGCAAAGCTGTGCTGAATGTTCCAGATGATATTCGGCGCAAGGATCGCAAAGCCAAGCGCCAGCGCAGCATAGAGCCGGACATCGCCCAACAGACCGCGCCACGGTCTAATCCAGACTAGCGCTATCGCCAAACACATCAGAAAATAGACCATCGCGTATTTTGCGAGGAAGCCGAAGCCGATGGCCAAACCCAACAACAAGGCCCAGCGCCAGCCTTCAGCCTCACGCAACTTCACCAATGAGAGCAGAGCCAGCGCGACAAAAAAGAGAAGTGGCGCATCCGTCGATATCAGGCTCGACGAAAGCGAGACGCCGGGCAGCGTCGCATAGCTCAGACCTGCCCAAAAGCCGATCCGGGCATCGTAAAGTGATTTTGCAATGAAGAAGACGAGGATCGCAGTCCCTGCATGAAACAAGGCCGATGGGGCGCGGACGCAGGCCTCCCCCGATCCGCAAAGCTCGGTCGCTCCGCGAATGATCCAGCCAATCAGCGGCGGCTTCGAGAAATAGCCGAAGGCCAGTTCCCGCGACCAGAACCAGTATTGCGCCTCATCGAAAAACAGATCCGTATTCGCAAGGGCGTTTCCGGCGATGCGTATCCCGGTCAGTGCGGCGAGCCATATCAAAAGTTGCAGAAGGCAGGTTTTTCCCACCTGTTGCGCTTCTGCATCATTACTTGCAGCGTTGGGCATGACTGTAGCCATTAATATAACTCTTTCCCCTCTCACGGCTTTTTGCTGCGATGCCTGCGTTCCGCTCCGCGCGGTTAACCGTAACTGCACACGCCACAATTCTCTCAATCCCGAGAGTTATTTATCCGGTTGTCCTGATGAGTGAAACCCTGCTATTTGACCAAAAGGGGGTCGCTTTCGGGCAATCCGGTCGAAGATTTTGATAGTTAGAGGCACGGATGAGCGTTTCGGTCGTCATTCCGGCGTTGAATGAAGCAGGCAATATTGCGCGCCTGGTCGAGGAGACCTACGCTGCGATACCCGAACAGCAGCTGAAAGAGGTCATCGTCGTTGATGACGGCAGCGACGACGCCACGGGCGACGAGATCAAGGCGCTGCGCTCACGCTATCCGACTCTCCGCTATCTCCGGCACAGGACACGCTGCGGACAGAGCGCCTCGATCCGAACCGGTGTGCTCGCCGCGAACGGCCCGATCATCGCCACCATGGACGGTGACGGCCAGAACGATCCCAAGGATATTCCGAACCTGCTGGATGGGCTCGGCGCGCGCATGGGCGACGGCCCGGTCATGGTTGGCGGCGTGCGCACCAAGCGCAAGGCGGTCGGCTCACGCAGGTTGGCTTCGGTCATCGCCAACTGGATACGCAATGCGGCTTTCAAAGATAAATGCCCTGATAGCGGCTGCGGCATCAAGGTCTACTGGCGTGAGGCCTATCTGCGGTTGCCTTTCTTCACCTCGATGCACCGTTTCATGCCTGCGCTGTTCCTGATGAACAGCCATCAGGTGGCTTACAGGCCCGTGAATGACCGGGCGCGGCTGGTTGGCCAGTCGAAATACACCAATTTTGGCCGCGCTCTTACCGGATTATACGATCTCTTCGGCGTGGTCTGGCTGCGCAAGCGGACCAAAACGCCCTACATCGAGGAAGATTCTGCGCATGTGAAGCATGTCGATGCGACACCCATCCGCCATGATGCGGAGTCGGGTGCACGTCAGGCAGCAAGTGAATAATGATGTGGCTTAGCGCGTCTTACGGAAAGACATAAAAAATGAATTTCTCGAATCTGGCGAATTGGTGGGCTGGCATTTCAACGACGGAACTGGTCTGGCTCAGCATCGGCTTTGCCGCACAAGCCATGTTCTCCATGCGCTTCATCATTCAGTGGCTGGCGAGCGAACGCGCCCGTCAAAGTATCGTGCCGGAAACATTCTGGTATTTCAGCTTCGCCGGCGGCCTGATGCTGTTCATCTATGCCGTCTATAGAATGGACCCGGTTTTTATGCTCGGACAGGGCACGGGGCTGTTCATCTATGCCCGGAACATCTATTTCATCTCACTGGTCAAACGCCAGAATCGGCCGGTCGATCTGAAACCGGAGTATAAACCTGCGGCCGAGTGAAACTGTTGGTTTGAAGGGGTTGCGTTCGCCCATGAATTGCGTTACACGTCGCACCTCTTCAAATGACGTCTAGTTGTTACGCGGATCGATTCGAGAGATCGACATCTCAAAATTTCGCGTGAACCCACTATATATTAGACGACTGAATTGACGCGGGGTGGAGCAGCCCGGTAGCTCGTCAGGCTCATAACCTGAAGGTCGCAGGTTCAAATCCTGCCCCCGCAACCAATTTTTCTTGCCCGAGAGGGTAGGTTGGCGCGTTCTCCCGCAACCAAAAATTTCTAATAAAATCAACCGGTTGACAAAGGGCTGCCTTCATACCTCTTGCTTGCATGCGTCTGTATAGGCTCGGTAAATTGAGAGAAGCCGGTATTTCTCCTTTTATCTCCTAATTCACCCTAATTCACGCTAACTTTCGCGTGGCTTGTTGCCTCGACGAGTGTCAGCAGCCCTCTGAGAATCTCAATCGGCGGTGGCGGACAGCCTGCTATCTGAATGTCGACCGGGATCACCGCGGAGACAGGCCCCACGCAAACCTTGCTCTCAGCGAAGACGCCGCAATTCAGCGCACAGTCCCCAACCGCGACAACCCATTTCGGGGCCGGCACAGCATTATAAGTGCGCTCCAGAGCTTCCTTCATGTTCCAGGTGACGGGCCCCGTCACAAGAAGCACATCGGCATGGCGGGGTGATGCGACAAATTTCAGGCCAAACCGCTCGACATCATAAACCGGATTATTCAGCGCATGAATTTCGAGCTCGCAGCCGTTACAGGAACCGGCATCGACTTCACGAATGGCCAGCGATCTCCCAAGCCGCCGTTTCGCCCGCCCGGCAAGCTCTTTCGCGGTATTGGCCAGCATATCCGGATTTCCGGCGGGCTGACCTGTTACGGCTTTGCCTTCGATCAAGGCCTGGAAAAGAATCTTGTACATGGGATTTCAGATGTCATGGCCCGAATAGGAGCAGTTGAACGATTTGTTGCATAAGGGAAAATCGGCGACGATGTTGCCTTCAATGGCGACTTCCAGTAACGGCCACTGGAACCATGAGGCATCGCGCGCATGGCAGTGGGCGACCTTCCCCTCGTCATCGATGCGAACAGTGATAAATACGTCGCCGCGGAACGCCTCGGCGAGCGCAGCACCTTCGCCAGCCTTTGACGGCAATTTCTCGATACAAAGCGGTCCCGGTTCGAGACGGTCAAGAAGCTGCCGGATCATGGAGATGCTTTGCCGGACTTCTTCTATACGGATCCAGGCTCGTGCGTTGACATCACCTTTGGACCGGATCGGCACCTCGAATTTGAGCGTGTCATAGGGGGGATATGGCATATCGCGGCGGCTGTCGAAATCCCGCCCGGATGCGCGGCCGACATGGCCACCGGCCGCAAATTGCCGGGCGAATTCAGCTCGTACGATGCCGGTTGTCACCGTCCGGTCCTGCATCGACGGCGATACGTCATAAATGCGAATGATGGACTCGAAATCACGCTCGCAATCCGAAAGCAACTGCCGCAATTCGCTCATACACTCATCGCTCAGATCGACGGCGACACCGCCGGGTACGATGCGGTCCATCATCAGCCTGTGACCGAAGCAACGATCAGCAGCCTGAAGAATCTGCTCGCGCAACAAGGAGCACCCGGCATGGATCGCTAAGGCGCTGGCATCATTGCAGATTGCGCCAAAGTCGTTGATGTGGTGGGAAATACGCTCCAGTTCCGCCATGATCCCGCGCAGAATCTGAGCGCGCTCGGGGACTTCAACGTCGCAGGCAGCTTCCACGGCCCGAGCGAAGGCAAAGGCATAAGCGACCGTGCTATCGCCGGAAATACGGCCGACTATGCGTGCCGCGTCTTCGATCGGCTTACCGACGCAAAGCGCTTCGACGCCCTTGTGAACATAGCCGAGACGCTCTTCTAGACGGACGACTGTTTCGCCGTTCGCCGTGAAGCGAAAATGTCCGGGTTCGATAATGCCGGCATGGACAGGCCCAACCGGGATCTGATGGAGTCCTTCGCCCTCAACCGGAAGGAATTGATATCTTTTCTTCTCTTCGGGAACAGCGACCTGCTCCGGCTCGCGCCGCGCTGGCCAGACTCCATGGTCGAGCCAGGGCCGCTCATCGGGAAGGCCGACGGGTATGACGGCATAGAGATCGCGCATGGCCCGTTCGAGCCGGATTGCCGGAGGATGGATGCGCCCGACCGACGGATAACGCCCGCCATCGCATGTCAGTGTAGCGATAATACGTAAATGATCGTCACGGCGGTGAAGAGCCATGCGCACCTGATCACCGTCGACCCAGAGCGTAACGAGATCATACAGGCCCTCCGCACAGGCGTCGGCCAGTCTGTTCCATTCGTCAGCCGTAACGTCGGCTCGGACGAAACCATCACGGCCGGGCACGGCGTCAGAGGCGATTTCAAACGTTTCTGCCATGGCCTGATCACTCATCCCAGGAACTCCGCCGCTCGTTCAAACCAGTTTACGAGGGAGCCCGGAAGGTAGAGGCCGGCAATCAGGACCAGGATCAGATGAAATGCGAACGGGAACGGCGACGCCTTCACCGCATGCGAAGGACCGGTTGCGGTCCCGAGCAGCATGTTTTGCAGGCGTAACAGGAGCGCTCCGAAAGCCAGAACAAGACCGAATGCCGGCAACAGTGCAAGCCATGGCTCACGCGCAAATGTGGTCGTGAGAATCAGGAATTCACTCATGAAAGTGCCGAAGGGAGGGAGCCCGGCAATAGCCAGGACACCCGCGCCGAGACCAATCGCCAACCCGGGATGCGTAACGCTTAATCCGTTGATATCGGCAATGCGCTGCGTTCCCTTGGCCTGAGCGACGTGGCCAACGGCAAAGAAAATCGCCGACTTGGTCAGGCTGTGCATGGTCATGTGCAGGAGCCCGGCGAAATTGGCCAGCGGTCCCCCCATGCCGAAGGCGAAGGTAATCAGCCCCATATGCTCGATCGAGGAATAGGCGAACAGCCGTTTAATGTCGCGGCGCTGATAGAGCATGAAGGCTGCAAAGATCAGCGAAACAAGCCCCATGACCACCAGGATCGGCCCCGGCCGCATGGCAAGCGGATTTGCGGAGATCAGCATTTTGAAACGCAACAGGGCATAAAGCGCAACATTGAGGAGCAGACCTGAAAGAACCGCGCTGATCGGTGTCGGACCTTCCGAATGCGCATCGGGCAACCAGGCATGCAGTGGCGCCAGACCGACCTTTGTGCCGTAGCCGACGAGCAGAAAAACGAATGCAAGATTCAGCAGCGCGACATCCAGCTTGCCGGCATTTGCATGCAGCAGATTCCAGGACATGGCGGGCAGCCCATCTCCAAGCGCGGACTGACCGGCGAGATAAGCAAGGATCGTTCCGAAGAAGGCGAGCGAAATGCCGACACTGCCGAGAATGAAATATTTCCACGCCGCTTCAATCGCTTCAGGTGTGCGGTAAAGGCCAACCATGACCACCGTGATGAGCGTCGCGAGTTCGAGGCCGACCCATAGCAGTCCGATATTGTTGGAAAGAAGCGCAACGTTCATTGCTCCGATCATCGCCTGATACATGGCGTGATAGAAGCGGACCGAGAGTGCTGTCACCCGTCCCGTTTCAATCTCATGTCCGATATAGCTGGCGCTGAACCAGGCGGCGGTGAAACCGACGAGCGTATTCAGAACGATGAAAACGATATTGACCTCGTCGACGATCAGATAGTGGTCGACAGTCTGTTCCATGCCCAGCAAATTGAGACCGGCAAGGAATGTCAGGAAGGAGGCCAGCACATTGAGCGCGGCTGTGAGCCGATAGCCGGGCAGCGCCACCAGAATTGCGGCCGAGACGAAGGGAATGGCGATGAGTGCATAAACCCCGAAACTCATTACCGGTCACCCCGGACGGTTTCGAGCGCGGCCACATCGACGGTATCGAAGCGTTCCCGGATACGGAAGACGAACACGGCGAAGACGAAAAGCGCAATCAACACGGAAAAGGCCACACTGATCTCCACCACCAGCGGCATCCCGCGCGCGCCCGTGGCCCCCAGAATGAGACCGTTCTCGATCGACATGAAGCCGATAATCTGGGTCACCGCATTCCGCCGCGTGATCATCATCAGGAGACCGAGCAGAATAATGGCAAGCGATATGGCGAGCCCCTCGCGCGCCAGTGACGGAGCCCCCGTGGTTGCCTTCAGCGTGAGTGAGAGCGACAGGGCAACGAGACCCAGACCGAACAGCATGGTCAGGCCGACACCCACCACCTGTTCAACTTCACGGTGAATCCCGAGCCTGAAGATGATCCGGTGGAGCGCCATCGGAATGACGAAACCCTTCAGCCCGAAGGCAAGCCCGGCCGTGATGAACAGATGCGGCCGGTCCTGCACCCATGCTTCCCAGGCGACGGCCAGAGACAGGAGGATCGCCTGCATGGCGAAGGCATGCAGCACAGCCAGCATACGGTCCTGATAGAGGAGTGCGAAACTGGCGACCAGCATCAGGCCCGCGAGGAAATGCGAGACATCATAAGTGTAATTCACCGCAAGACCTCCTGCGTCAGGAAGGAAAGCATGAGCGCCAGGAAAGCAAATATGAAAGCGACGCTGAGAAACTCGCTGACACGGAAGACGCGCATCTTGGCGATGCTGACTTCCCAGGCGCCCAGAAGGATGGCGGCGAGAGCGAGCTTTCCGGCATAGGCCCCAAAGCCGAGGCCCCATGCAACGAAACCTTCGTCGACCGTCGCAATGCCGAAAGGAAGGAACAGGCAGATAAGCAGCGAGATATACATAACCAGCTTCAACTGGCTGGCGGCCTCGATCATGGCGAGATGACGCCCGGAATATTCGAGCACCATCGCTTCATGCACCATGGTCAATTCCAGATGCGTTGCCGGATTATCGATGGGAATCCTCGCATTCTCGGCAAGCGCGACGATGACCAGCGCCATCATCGCGAGCGCCAGGGAAATGCGGATGCCAAGCGGCTGGGCGACGAAATGATCGGCAATTGCCGGGAGGCTGCTTGATCCGGCCGCGAGTGCAAGATTGAGCACGACGAGCAGCATGGCCGGTTCCGCCAGAGATGCGATCATGACCTCGCGCGATGAACCCAGCCCCCCGAAAGCGGTGCCGACATCCATGCCCGCAAGTGTCTGGAAGAAGCGCGCACTGCCTAAAAGGGCGATGATCACGATGACATCGCCGGTCCAGCTGAACATCAGGCCCGTGGCGAAAGTCGGCACCAGCGCTGCCGCCACCCATGAGAACGCGAAAATCATGTATGGCGCCGCGCGGAACAGCCAGGACGCGCTGTCCGCCACGATCGCTTCCTTGTGGATCAGCTTGTAAAGATCCCGGTAGGGCTGAAACAGCGGCGGTCCCTGACGCCGCATAAGGCGCGCTTTGACGATCCGCGTCAGGCCCGCGATCCCGGGGGCAAGGAACAGGATCAGGATCATTTGCGCGCCCTGACCCAGAAACGATGTGAGCGAAGGCATCATCAGGTCTGTACCGTGACAACGATCAGCAGGGTGATAAGGACAATAAACATCAGGATGAGGTAGCGCCGGATGGTGAGAAACTGCAGAACGTTGAGCCTGCGTGACAGGTACAGCACCTGCTCTGCGGGGGCTGCGTAAAGCGCGTCCCAGATCTGGTCGCGCAGGGTGACATGAAAGCGCGCAGGAGCTGTGCTGCCGGGCGGCGGCATCTCGACATGCTCCTTGGCGCTGAACACTGTCGTGCCATAGACCCTGCGGATGGGTTGAGCGAAGCTGCTGGCGGTATATTGCGTATTGGGGCTCGGATCCGGAAATCCGCAATCCCATGCCGGGGCGCGGCGGATCGCGTGCGAGGCGATATTGCGTACGGTGAAAGCGGTGATGCCGCCCGAGACGGCGATGAAAAGGAAAATCAACAGCCCGTTGTAGGAACTCTGCGATGCGTTGATGGGCACGATCGACAGCCACGGCAAGCCGGTTTGCGCCGGCATATGGGCTCCGAGCAAGGCGGAGTTCAACGGTGCCAAAGCGTCGATGACCGGCCCCGGAAATAATCCAGCCAACAGACATGACATCGCGAGTACCCACATCGAGGCAAGTGCGAACCGATTGGTCTCGGTCGCCAGCCGTGCCGCATCCGTGCGCGGGCGCCCGAGAAAGGTAATGCCGAACGCCTTCACGAAGCACGCCGCCGCAAGCGCAGCCGAGAGAGCCAGAACGGCGCCGATCGTCGGTACGAGGATCTTCAGCGGCAGGAGGGGAAGATCGGGACTTTGCAGAATCGCCTGAAATGTCAGCCACTCGGAGACGAAGCCATTCAAGGGCGGCAAGGCCGAGATCGCAACGCAACCGACGAGAAAAAGCAGGCTGGTCACCGGCATGTTATGAATGAGTCCGCCAAGCTCTTCCAGATCCCGCTTGCCCGTGCTGTGAAGCACCGCGCCTGCGCCAAGAAAAAGCAGAGCCTTGAACAGGGAGTGGTTGAAAACATGAAAGAGTGCGGCGCTCAGAGCCAGGGCCGCCAGCTCCGGATAATGGCTGGCGTTGAATGCCAGGGACAGCCCGAGCCCGATAAGGATGATGCCGATATTCTCGACCGTATGATAGGCGAGCAGGCGCTTCAGATCATGCTGCATCAACGCATAGAGAACGCCCAGTAATGCGCTAACTCCGCCAAGAATGAGGATCGTTGCGCTGACCCAAAGCGAAGGCTCTCCCAGCAGGTCGAAGACGATGCGGATCAGCCCGTAGATCGCAACTTTGGTCATCACGCCGCTCATCAGTGCCGAAACGTGACTGGGCGCTGCCGGATGAGCGAGCGGGAGCCAGGCATGCAGCGGAATGACGCCGGCCTTCGAGCCGGTTCCGATCAGCACGGCCACGAGGACAAGCCCCATGAGAAGCGGATCCAGCTTGGCTGCGCGGATTGTCTCGAATTCATAGCCGCCGGCAGGCCCTGCCATTCCGCCGAACGCGAACAGCAAAGCGATCGTCCCGATGCTGGCCATGACGAGGTAGACATGCGCGGCCTGGCGCGATTCCGCATCCTCGTGGCGCGCTAGAACCAGCGCCCAGGACGTCACGGACATCAGCTCCCAGGCGAACAGAAAGCTGAATGCATCGTCCGCCAGCAGAACCGCATTCATCGCGGCGGCGAAAGCGGCAAAGAACGGTTCGACCCGGGGAGACAGTTCGCTATTACGGTCCAGCCCGAGCCCGTAAACGGATGCGGCAATGATCCCGAGATTGACGACCACACCGAAAAAAGCACTGAGCGCATCCAGCCGGAAATTCAATCCGACGCTGGGCAAGCCGAGTGGCAGACGGAGGCTGAGGACCGTCCCCGTCAGCATGACGGTCAGGTCGACGAACAAGACCAGAGATGCGGCGGCGATGCATATGATGTAGACGAAGGTGTACGCGCGACGGTCAATCAATACGGCCAGACAAACGGCGCCGCCAAAGGCTGCCACCCCCGCGCAAACAAGCTGGAGCAGTATCTCCGGATTACTCATCCCCCGGCGGCTCCCTTAGCCTCACGCCCCGTCCCCCGGCATAAAGAAGTTCGATACCTCCAGCGGCAAGCGCGTCCACCACCTTGGTCAGCGTATCGACATTGCCGCGCACGGTTCCCTCACTTGCTTCCATACGCTGTATCGTTGGCAGAGAGACACCGGCCCTGTCGGCAAGCGTCTTTTGGTCAATCCCGAGCAAAGCACGGGCAGCCTTGAGCTGTCCTGCGGTGATCAATCAAGGAGCCCCTCTGTTAAAATTCACTCCATATCCCTCAAAAATGATATGTCAAGTATTAATAAGGATAGGAAAACCCCCAATATTGATTTGTGCCGGGCAAGGTGCTCCCCGCGCCACTGGCTGTTCAATGCCCGGCAGCACTGCGTGCGGCGGGAGCCGTCGATTGCCGTTCGACGATCCGGCAGGCCAGTTCGATCCGCTGAGGCGGCGTCATCATACCATCGACGCTATCGAGCAGGAGATCGAGCGCCACGCCGCCAATTTCGCGCATGGGTATATGGATCGTCGTGAGCGGCGGATTGTGGAAAGCCGCCTGGGGCAGGTCATCCATGCCGATCACGGAGACATCGCCCGGAACCTTGTAGCCGCAACGATGGAGCCCATCTACGGCGCCAACTGCAAGACTGTCGCCAGCCGTCAGCACGGCGGTAAAATCGAGCCCGCGCTGCGCAATGCGCGCGCCGATCGCCTCAGCTGCAAGCTCTGGCAGCCAGTCCTCGACCTCGACGACGAGGTCGCCGATATCAGTGATGCCCCGGACGGCCAGAGCGTCACGCCAGCCTTCAAAACGCCGTTCGATGGTGCGCCGGCCGCGCCGCATGAGAAAGAGTATCTGCTGGTGCCCGAGGCTCAACAGATGTTCCGTGCCCATGCGCGCGGCTGAGCGGTTGCATGGCGTCACGCTGGAGAGCCGCATGAGCGGATCATCGCCATTGACCAGTACCACGGGCTTGTCGAATCCACGGGTCAGCGACAGGATGTCCTCATCGTCGAGAGTGAGAAACAGAAAACCGGCGACCTCCTCGTCGGCAAGCGCCTCTTCGAGCGCACTGATGTCATGGGTTGGGTCGGCGACGGGCTGAGTAACGATCTCGACGCCAAGGATCTGCGCACGGGCCTTGAGGCCTT
Source organism: uncultured Hyphomicrobiaceae bacterium (assembly GCA_964407125.1). Taxonomy (GTDB): domain Bacteria; phylum Pseudomonadota; class Alphaproteobacteria; order Rhizobiales; family Rhodomicrobiaceae; genus JAHQVI01. The sequence goes on from CAYOUP010000034.1 coordinate 11,310, forward strand.
CGAGCACATGAAACGTGAACTGGTTGCGGACGTAGTCGATCATGGCAACGCCGCTTGCCGCGAGGATGACCTTGCGGCCGGCGATCGAGGCGGGCACGACATAGTTGAGCATCTTCGCCATGGAAGTGATCTGCGCCCTGATTTCCGGGCGCACGCCCTTTTCGCCCGCCAAAGCCCGCGAGGCCGTGCTCAGGGATACGCCGCAACGCTTGGCGATGTCTTCGAGCGTAACCTTACGATTACGCTTTCTTTTCTTGTCTGTCTCACTCATGCCGGTGCCGTTCAATTTAGGATGTTCTGAAATTGCAAAATATTTTCATATTGCGCAAGTTAATTGTTTGTGAGAAAAATTTCCTAAGCCGTTAGGAACGCTTCCGTTGCATGAGAGGCGACCCGACCGGAAGGGAGGATGACTATGACCCGCGATGGGCGCGTCCTGCATGAACGCCTTGGCCTGCTCGTGACCGGCATGACCAGCCTGGAGCATGACGGCCGCTTCGACGAGCCCAATCTCGATGGCACGCCGGGCGACTATATCAGCTTCAATTCCTGGGAATGGCCACAGGGCATCGGACTCTACGGGCTGGTGCGCTTGTGGAAGCATACAGGCGATGAAGCGCTGCGCACGCTCATCGAGCGCTGGTACACAGACCGCCTGACCGAGGGCCTGCCTCCGCTCAATATCAATACCACGGCTCCGATGCTTGCGCTTTCGCTGCTATGGCGGGAAACGCGCGATCCGCGTTGGGCGAAAACGCTCGACGGCTGGGCCGACCGGCTGATGACCGAGCTGCCACGCACGCCGGAAGGCGGGCTTGCGCATATCGTCTCTGACAAGATCAACGACAATGAATTATGGGATGACACGCTGGTAATGGCCGGCCTGTTCCTTGCCTCATATGGTGAGACGAGCAAGCGCCGCGGACTGGTCGACGAGGCGTGCCGCCAATTCCTGGTTCATACCCGCTACCTTGCCGATCCCCAGTCGGGGCTGTGGTTCCACGGCTGGACATTTGACGGGCGGCATAATTTCGCCCGCGCGTTCTGGGGAAGGGGCAATGCCTGGATCACGCTCGGCATCCTCGATCTCATGGAACTGGCGGAGATCGCGGCGCCTGTGCGCTCATTCCTCCTCGGTGTGCTTGAGACGCAGATCTCCGCCCTTCTTTGGCTGCAGGCTCCCTCGGGGGCCTGGAATACGCTGCTCGACGATCCAGGCTCCTATGAGGAGATCTCGGCGACGGCGGGTTTTGGCTATGGGCTGCTCAAGGCGGCGCGGTTGGGGCTAGGCCCCGAAGGTTGCCGCGAGGCGGGGCTGCGGGCGCTCGATGCTGTTCTGGCTAATATCGATGAGACGGGGGCGGTCTCCAACGTCTCCTACGGGACGCGGATGGGGCATGATTTGCAATTCTACCGCGACATCCCGATCCAGCCCACAGGCTACGGCCAGGCGCTGGCGATCCTTTGCCTGACCGAGGGGCTCATTCATCTCGAGTCCGAGGAGGTGTCGGCATGACCATGCGCGTGATCTACGGCGCATCGCCCAACGACATCAGCAGCTTCGGCACGGCGCGGCTGCGCGCCGAGTTTCTGGTCGAGGGGCTTTTCGCGCCCGGCCGCCTCGAATTCGCCTATACCCATCTCGACCGCATGATCGTCGGCGCGGCCTGCCCGGCAGAGACGCCGCTTTCCTTCGGCGATGGCACGGAAGTCGGCACGCCGCTCTTTTTCTCCGCGCGTGAGATGGGGATCGCCAATCTCGGCGGTCCGGGCCGCGTCACAGTGGATGGGCAGGACTTCCCGCTCGCCAATCGCGACATACTCTATGTCGGGCGCGGCGCCGAGCACGTCACGCTCACCAGCGACGATCCCAAAAATCCGGCGCGGTTTTACATGAACTCCGTGCCAGCGGGCCGCGACATCGCGCACCGTCTCATTACGCGGGAGGAGTCCAAGCCGCTTGATCTTGGCGAGGAAGCGCGCGCCAACAAACGGCGGCTCAGAATGTACATCCATCCCGAGGTCGCCCCGTCCTGCCTTCTGCTGATGGGGATCACCGATCTCGCGCCGGGGAGCATCTGGAACACCATGCCTCCCCATCTGCATGAGCGGCGCATGGAGGCCTATTGCTATTTCGATCTCGCCGAGGCCGACCGGGTGGTTCACATCATGGGACGGCCGGATGAGACCCGGAACCTGATTGTCGCCAATGGCGATGTTGTCCTCTCGCCTGCGTGGTCGATCCATATGGGTGCAGGTTCCGGGTCTTATGCCTTTGTCTGGGGCATGACCGGCGAGAACCAGGCCTATACGGACGTCGATCCCGTCGCTGTATCGGAGCTCAAATGAACGAGGCTGCCGCGCTCATGGTGAAGGATAATTATCTCCGGCGGCCGCTGGCGGCGGGTCAACCCGTCACCTATTGGCAGCTCGGGGCCACCGCCGAGGTGCGCTATGACGTTGCCGATCAGCCGATGCAGGGCGAGATGGACCCGTTCTTCTTTCTCACCAAGCACAAGAATTTCATACCTCACGAATATCCCTGCCGCACCGCCTTTGCCAGCGAACGCCGCGGCAAGCGCCCGGTTACCAGCGGGGCGTTCGAAGCCGAACGCAATTGGCTGCCCTTCGGCGCGCCGCGCGTCGATCTCTCCGGCTTCTGGTTTCGCCCGACGGTGCTCGGCACCTGGGCGCGCACCACGATTGACGCAAAGGCGGCTGGTCTGGCGACACTGCGGCTCGGCACTTGCGGCGGTGCGATCCTCTTCGTGAACGGTCAGGAACTCGGCTGGATGGCCGATTATGTCCGCAATCTGGAGGTCCAGCGGGACTTCTCCGTCGAACTCAGGGCGGGCGAAAACGAGGTCATGATCTGGTTCGACGATCTGGCCGAGCGCGATGCACGCTATTTTTTCCAGCTCGACTATCTCAGCGGTCCGGGCGCCGGGCAGGCATTGCCGGTCCCCGTTGCGGCGGAGACAGCCGACGCGCTTGAAGCCGCGCTCGATCGCATGCATTTCGAGCGCCCGGTCTATAAATCGGGCGAAGTCGCGCTCGTGACATCCGCGCCGCTCCCCGCCGATGCGGAGGCCGCCATCGCCATCGAAGGCGACTTCATGTCGACCGAGGAGAGCGTCGAACTGACCGGGCGACTGGAGGCAGGCGCTACACATTGACCAGTAGCCGATACGGAGGTATTGCCCGCCGACTTCCGGCATTTCAACGTCAGTCTCACCATCGGCGGATTTACAGCTTCGCGCATTTTCGGCGTGGAGATCTGCCATGCGGAGCGCCAGGGACCAGCCCCGGAGCATCTTTCTGACCGCATCCGCGAAGCGCTCGACGAAGTCTCGACACATGGCGAGCCGGACACGGTGACTGCACTCGCACGGCTCGGCTCGGGGCGGCCAGGGGCCGAAACCGATCGCATGATCGAAGCCTGCCTCCCGGCGATCGAGGATTGCCACGACTGCGCCGACTTCGTGCTCGTGCCGCTGCTGTGGTGCCGGACAGCCTATGGCGCCGACATCGCGCCGGACCTTTTGGAGCGCATCGACAAGGCAATCCTGGGCTACCGCTACTGGTTGGACGAGCCGGGCAACGATGTGCAGTGGTATTTCTCCGAAAACCACGCACTGCTTTTTCACACCGCCGCCTATCTGGCCGGTGCGCTCCTGCCGGACAAACAGTTTACCCGCTCAGGGCGAAGCGGAACCGAGCAGTCGGGCGTCGGTCTTCAGCGCGTGCGCGCCTGGCTCGATCATTTCGAGCAATGGGAGATGGCCGAGTTCAATTCCGCCCCCTATTTCCCGATCGACCTCAAAGGCTTGACCGCTCTCTGTGTGCTTGCTCCCGACGCCGATGTGCGCGACCGATCCCGCGCCGCGATTCTGCGGCTTCTTGAGATCGTCGCCCGCTCCGCCCATCACGGCATCCTGACCGGCGCGCAAGGCCGCTCTTATGAACATACGCTGCGCGCGGCAAGCTCGCTCGAACTCTCCGGCATCGCGCGGCTCCTCTGGGCTCAAGGCAATTACGGACGCCGCGTTCATGCGCTGCCGCAACTGGCGCTCTGCTTGCGTGATCACAACCTCAGTGTCCCTGCGGATCTTGCTGCCATCGCCGACTACAACCGTGATGATGCGCAGGAATGGTGCTTCGCGCAGGGGCAGGACCGCATGGCCCGGCTCTATCACTACAAGACCCGCGCCTTCGCCATCGGAACAGCGGCGCATTATCGCTGGGGCGAATGGGGCTATCAGGAGACGGTTCTTCACTTGCGGCTCGGCGGCAATCCCGACGCGCAGATCTGGATCAACCATCCCGGCGAGACCAT
>CAYOUP010000035.1:0-11728 GCA_964407125.1 uncultured Hyphomicrobiaceae bacterium
GACCGCTTCCCAGGCGCCGCGCGCGGTGATGCCCATCTTCTTGTGGTCGTAGCCGGCCGAGCCGCCGGACGCGAAAGCATCGCCGAGCCAGAAATCGTGAGAAACAGCGAGTTCATTCGCAATGTCGGAGAACGTCGCGGTGCCCTTGTCCGCGGCGACGACAAGATAGGGGTCGTCATCGTCGTAGCGAACGGTCTTTTCCGGCGGGACCACCTGCTTGTCCTTCAGATTGTCGGTGAGGGAAAGCAGGTTCGCGATGAAGGAGCGGTAGCAGGCAACGCCCTCGGCCATGTACGCTTCCCGGTCCGAGACCGGCGGGAGCGAACGCGGCACGAATCCGCCTTTCGCGCCTTGCGGCACGATGATGCTGTTCTTGACATGCTGGGCCTTGGCGAGACCGAGCACCTCGGTGCGGAAATCCTGAGCGCGGTCCGACCAGCGCAAGCCCCCGCGCGCGATCCGGCCGCCGCGCAGATGCACGCCTTCGAACCTTGGCGAGGTGACGAAAATCTCCGCGAAGGGTTTGGGCGAAGGAATGCCATCGACATTCCGGCTCCTGATTTTCACGGCAATGGATGGGCCGCCGAAGAGTTCGGTCGGTTCCTGATAGAAATTGGTGCGCAGCGTCGCCTGAACCAGGTTGAGGATATGCCGGATGATCCGGTCTTCGTCGAGGCTGCTCACATTCGTCAGCGCGCCGATGATCCGGTCGGAAATCGGCTTCGCATCTTCGGCGCGTTCCGGCAGAGAAAGCGACGAGGACGGATCGAAAAGTTTATGAAACAGAAGCACGAGATCGCGCGCGATGCCGGCATGCCTGACCAGCGTCTGGGCCAGGTAGATGAGGCCGAACGGAGCGCCGATCTGGCGGAGATACGAGCTGTAGGCGCGCAGCAACGCGGCCTCGCGCCAGTTCAGACCGGCTTCGAGAATGAGGCGGTTGAACACGTCATTGCCGGCTGTTCCGTGCCAGACCGCGATGAAGCATTCCTCAAGTCTGGATTTAAGCCCGTTGAGCGCGACCGGCTGGCCATTTGCCGCTTCAAGCAGAAGATTATGCAGGAAAACACTGGTTTTCTCGCCGTTCGGCCTGACGCTGATCTTGTAGGTCTCCTCCGAAACGACCGAAAAACCGAAATTCTCGAAGACGGGGACGCGGCGGCTGAGCGAAATCGGCTCGTGCAGCTGATAGAGCATGACGTTCAGCATATGATCGGCGGTGTCATGCTCGCGGAAGAAATCAATGCCGACCGGTATCTTCTCCGTAAGCTGTTCGATCTTCCTTATATCTGTCAGCGCACGATCCGGAGTAGTCGCGTGTTCGTATCCCGGGGCGAAGGCATGCCCATATCTGTGTGCGAGGTCGGAGGCGTTACGGCCAAAATTCATGCGGATCAGATGCTGGAGATCATCGGCCCATGTCCGGACGATGTCCTGAACCTCGCGCTCGATTTCGCGCTCCGGCACGGGGGTGATGGAAGCGTCGTCTCTCCAGACGATGACGTGCAGCCGCACGAGCGGACCAATCGAGAACAAGGGCGTAAAATTCGTCATTCGCGCCTTAAAGCGCTTCTCCAGCAGATCGATAATCTGTTCGCGGACTTCCGTGGTGAAACGATCGCGCCGGACGTAAACGAGAAGAGATACGTAGCGCCTGAATTCGTCATATCGCGCGAGCACGCAGGTTCGCGGCATGAGTTCGAGCCGCACGAGTCTCGCGCACATTTCGATGAGCTCTTCGCTCGATATCTGGAAAAGCTCGTCACGCGGAAAGGTTTCGATAATGTTCTTCAGTACATTGCCTGAGTGGCTTGTCAGCCCGAGTCCCAGTGCGCGCATGACCTTTTCGCCCTTATGGCGCAGAAAGGGAATTTCACCGACAGGCTGGTTGTAAGCCGTCGATGAAAACAGGCCGACCATACGGAGCTCGCCGGTGAGCCTGCCATCCGCTGAAAACAGCTTGATGCCGATCGAGTTGACGGGGACGCGGCGCTGGACTGGTGAGATGAAATTTGCAGTGGCGACGATAAGCGGAGTATCGACGCTGTAGAACTCCTTCGCAATCGGCCCCATTTCCCGGTCGCTGTCCTCACGGCGCAGGACACGCAGATTCGGGTCACGAAGCAGTCCAAGGCTGTTTTCCTTGTTTGCCTCAAGATGCGGTGTTCCATTCTGAAGGCTGAATTCATACTCGCGCAATCCGAGCAATGTGAAATTGCCTTCAGCGAGCCATTTGAGAAAATGCACGGACTCGGCGAGTTCATCGACAGCGACCGGCGGCGGCATGGTCACATAGCGGTCAATGACGCCGCGCAGACGGGAAATCATGGACTGCCAGTCCTGAACGACCACCCTGACCTGCCGGAAAATGTCTTCCAGTTCGCTCTTGAGTTCGTCCCGAAGCTTCTGATCGGTAATCGCGTCGACCTGGAAATGGATCAGGCTTTCCGGCTGCCCCATTGCCATGCCGGATGCGGAACCAATGGACAATGCCGTCACCTCGCCACTTTCATTGCGCTGTGTGCGGTATATCGGATGCGAGGCCACGCGGACATTGAGGCCGCGGTCCACGATCCCCGCAAGGGCGGACGAGACCAGAAAAGGCATGTCATCGTTGAGAGCCTCGATGACGGTGACCGTATCCTCTCCGTCGCTGGAGCTGATGTCATACAGGCGCAGCTTCTGTTCGCCAGGCGTTCGCTCGCTGAAAAACGCGAATGCGTTTTCTGCAATACTGGATCTCAGCGCCTCGTCGGTCTGCAACAGATCATCCGCATCGACGTCATTGAAAAGCGCGGAAATGAAGACAGCCTTGGGTGATGCATCGTTCTTGGTTTCGAGCATGACGTTCCACCCTTTTATTCTTCCAATAGTTGCGGTGAGCGACTCTTGCCACAGAAGAGTTTTTGACACGGTTCGTATACCATTAAATTAACGCCGCCTGCGCCATATTGTTCGGCGCGGCGTTCCAAAGCGGTATCAAATTTTCACGACTATCTTTTGCAGGTGGCGACGGACAGACAGAAAAATGCCGAATTCAGCGCTTTCCGGCGCTATGTCCGAGGATTTCCATGCTTTTTGCGTCCTGACCGAGGCTAGTACACCCTGCGGGAAATCCTAACCCGTTTGCCGCGAGCACTTTTAGGATTCCCCGCGGACAAGCTGTACTAGTGGTTCAACTGAAACATTTACATCCCTGTGCAGCACGCAGCCGGGACTCAAATGTCAAATTCGCTCCACTAGAGAATATTGTGAGAGCCATCACAAAAAGGGCGGTCATTCGTGTGTTTGCATCCGCACAGATAGACCATTTCGCTGCGCTCGGCCTTGAAAACGACCGGCTCGAATTCCGTGCCCTTATGTGACATGTCGCAAAAAGGCTGGGTGGACGATCGTCCGCAACTGCACCAGGAATAGACCCTGCCTTCTTCCAGTTCGACGGCATAGGGGTTGAGTTGCGGAGATTGCGGTTCGGCCATCAGTTAATGTTCCTTTCGGACCGGATTATTGCTTTTAGGCAGTTTTCATAGCCAGTAGCGGTGAAGGGTTCAAGTCCGCAAGGCCGCTATCTGCCGCACTATGAAAAATAAAAATATCCTGCCGCCGTCATTGCAATACCAGCAAGGATGAGTACGAGGCCGATAAGCCCGGCCGTGGCCGACAGCAGATGACCGATGACGCTGCCGGTTGCGCGGCGGATTTTCCCTCCTGTCGTTGCAGCCGAGGTAATTCCGGCGACCCGTTCTTCAATATCCGTGAGTTGGCCGCCGCGCCGTTTGCCGCGAATGAGCTGCCACGCTGAACCGGTCAATGCGCCTATAAGATCGTGCTGCCCTGACCATCGCCGCATCAGCATCCCCAGGAAAATGGATATACCAGCGGCGATATACAGCATGATATTGGTTTCAAGCCCCATTTCTTATTTCCCCCCCCTGCTCTGCCGTCATCCAGCGCATCGGATTGGTTCGATGCGCAAATAAAAGCTTGGAGCGGTCCGGTCGTTCCTTTTGAAAATCCGCCGCTCTGATATGGAGTTCGGCCCGTTCAGCGATCCAGCAAGGAAAGCTGCCGTTCCGATCCGCGTTCGCCTGCCGAGCTGCCAATCGGCGCGATGGCGTCGATCCTCGCCATATCCTCATCTGACAGCGTAATGTCAGCGGAAGCGACATTTTCCTCCAGATATTGAATTCTACGCGTGCCTGGTATCGGCACGATGTCCCTGCCCATATGCAGCAGCCATGCGAGGGCAAGCTGGCCGGACTTGACGCCTTTTTCACTCGCCATTTCCGTCAAGGCTTCGACGATCCGCATATTCTTGTCGAAATTATCACCCTGAAAACGGGGGACGGATGCGCGGAAATCGCCCGGCATCTCTTCCGCACGCTTGGCCTGCCCCGTCAGGAAACCACGGCCGAGCGGACTGAAGGGCACGAAGCCGACGCCGAGTTCACGGCAGGCTGGCAGAACCTCGCGTTCGACTTCGCGTTCCCACAGGGAATATTCGCTTTGCAGGGCGCTGATTGGATGGGTCGCATTCGCGCGGCGCAGCGTTGCCGGCGAGGCTTCGGACAGGCCGAGATAACGGATCTTGCCAGCCTCGACGAGACGCGCCATTGCGCCCACCGTATCCTCGATGGGAACGGATTTGTCGACGCGGTGCTGGTAAAACAGGTCGATGCAGTCGATACCAAGCCGTTTCAGCGAGGCATCGCAGACTTCCACGACGTGCTCGGGCCGGCTGTCCGTACCACCGGGTGTCGCGCCCTCGAAGTCGCCGATCCTGAAACCGAATTTTGTGGCGATGACAAGCCTGTCGCGCTTGCCTGCGATGGCGCGCCCGACAAGTTCCTCATTGATGAAGGGACCGTAGGCCTCCGCCGTATCGAGAAAATTCACACCCAGATCGATTGCGTGGTGAATGACCTTGATGGATTCGGCCTCGTCGCTCCCGCCATAGGCGTGGCTCATGCCCATGCAACCAAGACCGAGGGCCGATACCTTCAGGCCCTGATCGCCGAGATTTCTCATTTCCATTTGGGGAGGACTCCTTTACGCGGCCGCTGGCGGCAAGCGGCCTGTGTGGGGTGGTTGGCGCCATGTTACACCCCGGTGCGACGAAGGCCAATCCTCGCTGATGAAGGACGGCAACAAGCCATTGCCTCACTTCCCCATGGACAGAATGTGTTCACAGCCCGATCATTCGATGCAATCGGCGAATATCTGGCTGTTTGCACAATGCCGATCGGTCACCTCAGTCGAGCCTGACTTCGCGCCGGTTCTGCTCGGAGCGCATATCGGCGAGAACGGTTTCACCGCCGATTACGCGCTGACCCTCGGCAACCTGGATGCCGTTTGTCGTCGGGATATAGACATCGACGCGGCTGCCAAAGCGGATCAGGCCGATGCGTCCACCGGCATCGACATTCTGCCCGTCGCGCACGAAGGTAACGATGCGGCGCGCGATCAATCCGGCAATGCGCACGATGCCGACATGCATACCCGTGGGCGTGCGGAACACCATGATCTCGCGCTCATTATCCTCGCTCGCCTTGTCGATGGCGGCATTGAGGAACAGGCCCGGCACGCGGATCGTGCGGATCACTTCGCCGCTGACCGGCGCACGGTTGATGTGAACGTCCAGCACGGACAGGAAGATAGAAATGCGCGTATGGGGCTGGTCGGGCAGACCCATTTCGCTTTGCGGTGCTTCCATGCTGATCGAGGTCACGGTGCCGTCCGCAGGCGAAACGATCAGCCCTTCGCGCATCGGAATGACGCGGGCGGGATCACGGAAGAAGAATGCGATAAAGCCGGTGAGGATCAGGCCGATCCAGCCGAGAGGTGACCAGAGCAGAAACAGAAGGATCGTGATAATCAGCGCGGCGCCGATGAATTTGTGGCCATCCCAATGGATCGGCACAAGCGCGGCGCGGATAGTGTCAATAATCGCGTGACGGTCGTTCATGGGTGCGCACCCTAGCCGTGTGAGATTGGACCGGGATTATTTCGGATGGAAACACGGCCGAAATCCCCTTGAAAAAGGGGATCCAGTACTATCGTCCAATTGGATTCCCGCCTTCGCGGGAATTTCGGTAACAGCATTGCCGACTAAAATGATCCCGATATTAAAGAGGGCACATAACACGCAAAGCAGGAAAAAGCTTAGCCTTTTTGTGAAATTTTACGCGCCCAAAAACTATTCTGCCGGAATTGGGGAAATTGCGGGCTTTCTTTCCACATACGGGTCTTCCGCAAGTTCCTGTGCGCGGCGCTGAACCTGTTCCGCTTCCTGCTGCCGTGCCCACATTCCGGCATAGAGTCCTTTTTTCTCCAGCAGCGCCGAATGCGTTCCGCGCTCGACGATCTGGCCCGCTTCAAGCACCAGAATCTGGTCGGCATGGATGATCGTGGAGAGCCTGTGCGCGATGACGAGCGTGGTGCGATTGCGCGAGACCTGATCGAGCGCGGTCTGGATCTGCTTCTCGGTGAAGCTGTCGAGGGCGGAGGTTGCTTCGTCCAGCATGAGGATCGGCGGCCCTTTGAGGATCGTCCGGGCGATTGCGACGCGCTGCTTTTCACCGCCCGACAGCTTCAGTCCGCGTTCGCCAACGGATGCTTCGTATCCGTCCGGCAACATGCGGATGAACTCGTCGATCTGCGCCATCCGGGCTGCTTCGACGACTTCCTCGTGGGTCGCATCGGGACGGCCATAGCGAATGTTGTATTCGATGGTGTCGTTGAAGAGCACGGTGTCCTGGGGCACCATGCCGAGCGTGGCGCGCAGCGAAACCTGCGTGATATCGCCGATATCCTGCCCGTCGATCAGGATGCGTCCCGAATTCGGCTCGTAGAAGCGGAACAGCAGGCGCGAAATGGTCGATTTTCCCGCGCCGGATGGTCCGACAATGGCGACCATTTTCCCGGCAGGCACCTCGAAATCGACACCTTTGAGAATGGGGCGCTGCGGATCGTAGGAAAAATACACATTCTCGAAGCGCACCTGCCCTTCGCCAACCTGCAATGGTTGCGCGCCCGGCTTGTCTTTCACCTCGGGAGATTGTCCGAGCAACTCGAACATGGCTTCAATGTCGACCAGTCCCTGCCGCAGCTCGCGATAGATCATGCCGAGAAAGTTCAGCGGCATGTAGAGCTGGATCAGCATGGCGTTGATCATGACGAAATCGCCGATCGTGTGCGTGCCGTTCACGATGCCGCGTGCCGCGAGGAGCATGCATACCGTCAGGCCGATCGTATAGATGAAAGCCTGTCCGGTGTTGAGAAAGGCCAGGGACACATATGTGCGGACGGCGGCGCTCTCATATTGCCGCATGGATATGTCGAAGCGACCCGCTTCCCATCCCTCATTGCCGAAATATTTGACGGTTTCGTAATTCAGTAGGCTGTCGATGGCCTTGGTGTTCGCCTCGGTGTCGCTTTGGTTCATCTCCCGGCGGATCTTGATACGCCACTCGCTCGCCTTGAAGGTGAAGACGATATAGACGACGAGCGTTGCCGCGATGATCAGCGAGAATATCCAGCCGAAGTAATAGGTGGTGATACCCAGAACCAGGCTCAGCTCCAGAACGGTCGGAATGGAGTTGAGAATACCCATCCGGATGATCAGCTCGACAGCGTTGCGTCCGCGTTCGATGACGCGGCTCAGCCCTCCGGTCTTGCGTTCGAGATGAAAGCGCAGCGAGAGCCTGTGAAGATGCTCGAATGTCTGGTTGGACAGCGCCCGGACGGCATTCTGGCCGACCCGGGTGAACAGCACATCCCGTAGCTGCGTGAACCCCATCATCAGAACCCGGCCGACGCCATAGGCGACGATCAGGGCAATGGGGGCGAGTGTCAGAGCTGTCAGCGCCGAGCCTTCACCGCCGCTCCCCGAACCCGTCAGCTGATCGACAGCGGCCTTGTAAGCGAGCGGCGTCGCCACTGTGATGATCTTTGCGAGAACCAGAACGAACCCGGCCATGACGACGCGAAGCCGTAAATCCGCGCGGTCCTCCGGCCACACAAATGGCAGGAGCTTCATGAAAACCGAGACGGGATTCACATCTTTTTCTTTCGCATCGGGAAAGAACGATGCGCTTGAACTACCGTGCCTGGATCGCAAAACAAGACTTTCGTTGGCGGGCACCCTCTGTGCCGCTGGTCGTACTTTTTAGAATAAATGTAATCTGTCCAGGCGAATGGCAAGGATTATTCCGGAGAAGTCAAAATCTGCAGGCTCAATCCAAAAATCTTGAGTTTGCCTTATCTGGCCGCTAAGAGCGTGTCAGCACTGAGTATTGGGGGATAAGATGGTTGATATCGACAGGGCGAGCCTTGACCAGGCAACGAGGGTGCACCGACAGGGTTTTTTGTCGTCGCTGGGCGGGCCGCAATTTCTGGCTGCGCAGTTCTTCACCATATTGGCGACGGTTCTGGGCGTTTATCTCGCCGGATATGTCGGCTTTCAGCGCACGCTGGAATATGACTCCCTCGTCAAGGCCCGTCAGCAGGCCAATCTGCTGACCTCCCTGCATGCCGAGTTGCAGGATAATACCAAGCGTCTGCGCGAGTTCGTACCCCTGATGGAAAAGACGCAGGAAGGTGAAGGCGTCTACCAGGACTGGCCGCGCCTGCATCTGTTCATTTGGAGCGCATCGGCGCAAAATCCGGTGCTGTTCGACGTGCCACCGAATATCCTCTCCAGCATGCAGTCGTTCTATGAGGATATTGGCGTCATGCTGAACAATGAGACCGCGCATGAGGAATACCGGCATCTGACCTCGTCGAACGCTTATTCACGGACCAATTTTACCAAGGCATTCGACACGCTGGTGAAGCTTTCGGAAACGCAGCTCATGCCGTCCCTGCAACAGGCGGCGGACACGGCGAACGATCTTGTTCGGGACTACTCTCAGTGAGCGTCGAGCGGTCTTGTTTGCTTTGCGCGCTTGATGGTCAATCACGGCATGTGTTCGAATTTTGATTAAAAAATGAGCAATTGAGGCGGCCTTGCAGAATTGCATAGCTTGTATGCAAAAGCGTCTATTGTGCGATGCGGGAGAAAATCGCATCTTCATTGCGACGCACAAGGCTGACTTTCCTCCCAGAACAGCCTTTAGCTCAGCGCCGACGCTAACCCGTCGGCGCTTTTTTTTGGCCAAGCCGATCCTGGTTCGTAAGCTTCGACTTGCCCGCTTACAGCGAACTCTGCACGAGACGAAGCCGCGTTTTCTCGAACATACGAAGGACACGCCAGAGTTCATGGCCACGCTTCATGATCAGGCCCGTCGTGTTGATAACGCTGTACGCGCCCTGACGCCTGGCCAGCCTCGGCATTTTCTCAATTCTGTATAGCGGGGCTTCCGCTGTTCGCCGGTATACGGAGAAAACAGCCCGGTCTTTCAGCATATCTATGGCGTAATCCCGCCATTCGCCCTCGGCAACGCGCCGGCCATAAACTGAAAGAAGCTGGTTTAGTTCCTGCCTGCTGAAACTGATAAATGGCTGATGGATCGTGCCCTGCCGAATGCCATATTCGACGGGGCGAAGCACTATGGGGTCTGTTTCGGTCATCGCGCCTCCCAAGGTTAGCCTACCATCATCCGGGCTCAGCATTGAAAGATCAAGTATTCAAATGAAACCGGTTGAAATGCGAATTGCGCTTATATCCGGCATATTTGCGGTTGGGGGCTCATATCGGGGCTCGCCGGGGCTATCTCAGGGTTGCACTCCTTGCAGATAACAATCACGAAACGGCCTTACTTCGTCCTTTCAGAAGCCGCATTGCGATGCAAATATCCAGACAGTCGCTTTTTCACGCTAGTAGGTTCGACCAGCCCAACCGGTCAACGCCTCGGTTTGAATTTGAGACAGTGTTCCCCAAAAGTGTGACCCTCTAAAGCGAGCCCATTTAAGGCTCGCTTTTTTTATCTCACTCGGAAACGGTCAGAACGGCTTGCACGCCGATGATGCGCCTGCATGCGGCTGCGAGTTGTTCGGGTAGGTCTTCGGAAAGCCCCGCGACACGCAGCTCTATTGTGGTTTCATTGCCCGGTCCGCTCTCGCTCGATGCGTGAATACGGTAAGGCGTGACGTTGTTTTTGACGAAGGGGCAGAGAACCCTGGCGATAAGATCGGCGCTAGTTTCGCCTGTCACGAAAAAGTAGTGGCGCGATTCCGCGCATTCAGGGTGATTGGCGCTTGCATCAGCGCTCATGGGAAGGCTCGGCATGAAACATCATCCTTGCAAGTCGGATTGAAACGAAAAAACGCGTGAACCCCGGGGCCCTCAAGCCGCCGGGTGGCTAATTCGCTTCGTTCCGATCATGCAGTTGCGCGGTTTCATGATGGGGTGATATTTAGTGGAAAACGGCGGTTGGAGCAAGCCTGGAGCGGGGTGATGTTTCAATCTGCATTTCGGTACCGCCTGCTAAGCAATCGCTCTGAGGCTTTCGCCTCGCTCATTTGCCTCTTCCGAATTCGCTCGGGATATTTCACGTGGTGCGCTTTTGTTTACGCCGAAGTCCTCGGCGAGAGCATTGATTTCGGTTACAAGGCAGTAAGTTTTTAAATAACAAAGCCCATCAATAGAGAATGGTGATGGCGGTATATTACGCTACAGAATTTAGCTTTGTTTTTCTTGCAGCGACATATGCGTCGAGAGTTCCGCGAATATGTTTGAACAGACTCTCAACTGCTGCCTCTGTGTCCCCGGTTCGGATATAATCCAGCACGGCGACATGCTCGTCGAGAGAACGCCAGTTATGAGCTTCAAGCGACACTCGGTTTCGGAGTACCTGAACACGCAGGGCAATAATGTTGTAGCCGGATTGGATGAACTTGTTATCAGAGCCTGCGATGATCGCGCCGTGAAACTCTGCATCGCAACGGCGAAATAGTGAGGGATCCTTTTCGTTCGTGGCTTTCACCATCCGCTCGATGATCGGAGTCAGAATGCGCGTCATTGTTCCGCCGCCATCCCGCATGGCTAATCGAAGCGAATTGAGTTCCAGAATCTCGCGCAGCTCCCAAAGCTGGCGCAGCTGTTCCATCGTCATTCGAAAAACGAAAGTGCCTTGCTTTGGAAGGACCTCGACCAGCCCTTCATTCTTGAGCAGCAGAAATGCCTCCCGGATTGGCGTCTTACTCACTCCGAGTTCGTCCGCAAGCGCAATATCCGACAAAGCTTCGCCTAACTCGAACTGCCCCTCGACGATCCGCTCACGAATGGCGTCTGCGGCTTGTTCTGTCAGCGTTTTTTGACGTCTGATCGGATCTCCGGTGTTCATGGAGAGAGAACTGAGATCACCGTCTGCAAAAGGATTTTGTTTCTTATTGCCAGAATCCGAAGACGAAACAAGCTGACGCGCAGCGTCCGCTCGTGTCCAATTATCCCGATCATCTTCTGGCATCTGCTCCACTCACCTAAGCTTGATACCTGTTGGCACAAATTGTTCGCTTCAGGCCGTGTAAGAAAACCGCCCTAGCCCGATCGTGGGCTGTGGTTTCCGTAAACTGATATCTTTAACATCAGTCGTGACTCTTTCACAATATGAGGAATGCTGATCAAAGACACAAAATGAAAATTCCAAAGATTTTTTGCCCCAATGTCTAGCCTGCTCCCGCCGCAACACCACCCATAGCCGACATTCAAAACGACACACCGCCCTAAGTAGTCTCCTTCCTGCTCGCCCTCTTATCGTCCGAGCGGGCTAACCTGGTACCGTTCTCA
>CAYOUP010000035.1:11738-15622 GCA_964407125.1 uncultured Hyphomicrobiaceae bacterium
TTTTATAAATGGTTCCGCCTCATTCCGGACAAGCCGGGACAATATCGCGCCAATTGCGTCGTCGATCTCCATTTCTCCTGCGAGTATGGCGCGGACCGCACCACAGACTCAGCTGCTCGATCCCTTATCGTCCGAGCGGGCTAACCTGGTGCCGTTCTCATACACGCCTTTGGCCATACTCTCGCAACACTCATCGCTTATCAGCGCAATCTATCGCCATGATGCGAATGTCACACGTGCGACGGCAGGCATCGGCTTTCTCTAACGGGATTGATCGGAAGGAACACAAGAAATGAGAAGGCCGTCAATATTGCTTGTCTCGATTGTCACAGCCGCACTCGTCAGCGGCTGCGCAAGCAACACGACAAATCAGGTCACCGCTCAGTCGGCCTCTGTGGCTGCGACACCGGCGGCGAAGTTACAGATCAAAGACATCACGGTCGGCACCGGCGCATCGCCGAAACTCGGTGCAACCTGCGTCATGCATTATACCGGCTGGCTTTACGAGAATGGCGTCAAGGGCAAGAAGTTCGACAGTTCGGTCGACCGCGGCCAGCCGTTTGAATTCCAGATCGGCATGGGCAAGGTCATTGCCGGCTGGGACAAGGGCATCGCCTCAATGAAGGTTGGCGGCAAGCGCACGCTCATCATTCCGCCGCAGCTCGCCTATGGCGGGGGTGGTGGTGGCGGCGGACTCATCCCGCCCAACGCGACGTTGCTGTTCGAGGTCGAGTTGCTTGATGTAAGAGGCTGATCCGTGCAGCCGAGCCTGATGCAGCCGCTAAGCCGTCGCGACGGCTGGCATCTGAAGCCTCAAGCCGCCGGGGCAAGTCTGGAGTGGGGTGATGTCTCGATCTGACTTTCGTTATTGCTCGCTAAGCGGATAGGCGCATCTCAGGCCTCACCATATATTATGCGGGTGATTGCCTACATAGAAGAGATACCGATTTCACCCATTGACCAGAACCATAGCCGCACCAAGCTGTAGGCACAGCGCTTCATTAGAGCGGCCAGACGATCAGCAGCATCGGCACCGCCACTGCCAGCACCACCAGCTCTAATGGCAGGCCCATGCGCCAATAATCGGAAAATCTGAAGCCGCCCGGTCCCATAATGAGCGTGTTATTTTTGTGACCGATCGGGCTAAGGAAAGCGCAGGACGCGGCAATCGCGACGCCCATCAGAAAGGTGTCCGGATTTGCGCCGAGACGGTGGGCGAGATCAATGGCGATCGGTCCGGTGATGACCATGGTGGCGACGTTGTTGAGCACGTCGGACAATATCATCGTAGCGGCCATAAGGGCCACCAACGCGATAACAGGTGAATGTCCCTCCGCCATCTGCCCAATGGCACCGGCGATCAGCGCGGTGCCGCCGACCCGATCGAATGCGGCGCCGATCGGTAGAAGGCAAGCAAGCATTACGACCACCGGCCATTCGATGGTCTGGTAGAATTCACGCGCCGGAACGAGCCCGAGCGCAGCATAGGCCGCGACCGCGATGGCGATCGCGACAGTGAATGAGAGCAGGCCAAAGGAGGCCACGGCGATGGCGGCGGCGAACAAGCCTACGGTTGCGGCGACTTTCCAAGGCCGGAACGTTGCGACGCTGATCCGGCTGACGGCGATGAGGCCGAGCGTATCGAGCGTGGCCGTCGAGTCCGCACCTGCCCCTGCGAGCAACAGGACATCTCCAGCCTCGATAATGCGGTCGCTTACCTGCTCTCGGGCGACAGCACCGGCATGCGAGATGCCGAGCAGCGTGAGCGCATAGCGCTTTCGCAGTCGGAGCGAGGCCGCGGAACGATCGACCAAATAGGAATCGGCGCGCACCACCGCTTCGACAATTGCCGGACCGTCGGCACCCGCTTCCTTGCCATTCTCCTCGGCCTCTTTGTCCTCTTCCGCGCGCTTCCCGCCAGGCTGTTTGCCGGCAGCCTCGTCCTCTTCCTCGGGCTCGGCCTCCTGCAGGTCGGTTGCCTTGATGAAGGCGGCGATAGCGTCGCTCGCCCCCTTGACGACCAGGAAATCGTCCGGCGCGATAGTATAGAGGCGCGTGCCGCGTCGATGACGCGTTCCGTCTCGAATGATACCGGTCAGCAGTACATCTGCGTTTTCCGCTTCCTCCTCGAATTCGGCAACAAGCCGGCCGACTGCCGGTGAGTCCTTGCCAACCAGAAGCTCGGCTTCAAACGAGGATTCGGAAGACAACTCAGCCGCACTGTCCTTGCGCCTTGGCACCAGCCGCCACCCGATCAGCGCGACGAAGGCGACTCCGGCCACAGCTACGGCGAGGCCGACCGGCGCGAAATCGAACATACGATAGGGTATGCCGAGCTGCTCCGCCCGGATGGCGGAGGCGATAATGTTAGGCGGAGTTCCGATCAACGTGATCATGCCGCCCAGGATCGTAGCAAACGACAGCGCCATCAGCGTCATGGATGGAGGCCGGCCAGCCTTGCGGGCGGCCTGTACGTCCATCGGCATCAGCAACGCCAACGCCGCCACATTGTTGATCACGGCTGAGAGCGCCGCCGCCATCCCGCCCGTCAATGCGATGTGCCGGTTAACGGGGCGCTTGTCGTCAACGGTCCATTGTGCGACGGCGCTGAGCGCACCGGAATTTTCGAAGGCGCGTGAGGCGACCAGCACGAGGGCAACAATCACCACCGCCGGGTTGGAAAAACCGGAGAACGCCGCATCCTGCGGGACCAGGCCGATCACAACCGCGAGGAGCAAGCCAGCTGCCGCAACCAAATCGTGGCGGAAGCGCCCCCAAACCAGCATCGCCAGTATTAGGGCAAAAAGAGCGAACAACAGGATCTGATCGAGCGTCATGCGTGGCTTAAGGAACCGAAAATGCGGGTAGGAGAATGGTCGTTGACATTATTAGGGGTGCGCGTTGTTTATGTCCACCGAAGCGGCCCCGATGTCTCTTATGAGGCGTAAGACCAAATCACCGGTCTGGTCCGCACCTGCCGCTCTACCCCCATCGCCGAAATTCAAAGCGAGACACTTCCCTAAGCCATCTTCTTCGCCCGAGGCGGCGCTTTTGTCTTCGTAAATGGCTCAGCCTCATTCCTGAACGGCCTCGACAATATCGCGCCGATTGCGTCGTCGATCTCCATTTCTCCGGCGAGTATGGCGCGGACGGCGTCGCAGATCGGCAGCTCTATACGCATCTTCTCCGCAAGTGCCACTGCGGCCGCAGCCGAATACATGCCTTCACTGACGGAGCGCCGCGAGCCGAGAACGTCTTCGAGCGTCTTGCCTTCGCCGAGAGCCTTGCCGAGCGACATGTTGCGGGATTGCTCGCTGGAACATGTCAGGATCAGGTCGCCGAGGCCGGACAGGCCCGTCAGCGTTTCCGGTTTCGCGCCCATTGCCACGCCGAAGCGCATGAGTTCGGCGAAGCCGCGCGTGATGATACCGGCGCGGGCATTATCGCCGAGATCGCGCCCGGCAACGATTCCGGCGGCGATGGCGAGCACGTTCTTGATCGCGCCGCCGATCTGCAAGCCGGGAGTATCGTCTGACCAGTAGAGCCGGAGCGACCGGCTGCCCATCGCATTGGCAACGCGCAGACCGATGACTTCATCCTTTGTCGCCACGGTCAGCGCCGCAGGTTTGCCTCTTGCGATCTCGGCGGCGAAGCTGGGACCCGCAAGGACGCCAATAATCGCCTTGGGCATGGTCTCGGCCAGAATGTCCGACATGAGAACACCGGTGTCTTCCTCGAAACCTTTCGTACAGATGATGACCGGCTTGTCGCCGATATGGGGTGCGAATTCCCGCGCAACGCTGCGGAAAAACTGGCTGGGCACGACCATCAGTATGAGATCGGCGCTGGCCACTTCGGCGATTTTGGCCGATGCGCGTATCCCA
>CAYOUP010000036.1:0-15602 GCA_964407125.1 uncultured Hyphomicrobiaceae bacterium
ACCGGTTTGATATTGACTGCGCTTTGCATGAGCCCTGCAAGTGCGCAAGACAAGCAGCCGGACTCCCTGTCGTTGCGGCTGAACTGGAAGATGAAGGGGGAATTCACTCCGTTTATCGTCGCCGTCAAAAAGGGATATTTCACCGAAGAAGGGCTGGACGTCACCGTCAATGAAGGGAGCGGCGCGACCCAGGCGCTTCAAACGGTTGCAAGCGGACAGGACGACATCGCCTATGTGCCGTCGATCCAGCTGATCAAGGGCATCAACCAGGGCATGCCCGTCAAGGTCATAGCCACCGTGGTCAAGGCGGACCCGATGGGAATGGTCGCCAAATCGAGCGTCAAGCTTTCCACGCCTGCCGATCTGGAAGGCAAAACCGTCGAAATTTCTCCCGTATCCACATTGAGTCAGATCTGGGAAGCCTTCGCCAAGAAAAACAATATCGATCTCAGCAAGGTCAATGTCGTGCGCGCGGCTCCGGCGGCCCGCTTCAATCTTCTGCTCAGCGATAAGGTCGATATTCTCGGCGATGTTTTTCTGACAAATGAATATCCGGTTCTGCAATCCAAGCTCCCGGAAAAGATGAACACGCTGCGCGTCAGTGATTGGGGCTTCAAACTGCTCGGCTATACGCTAGTGGCAAACAATACGCTCATCGAAACAAAACCTGACGTCATCAAGCGGTTCAATGCAGCGGCGATAAAGGCCTATCAGTTCACGATGGACAATCCGGACGAGGCCTCGGCCCTTGCAGCAAAAGCCTATCCGGAAGCCCTGAATGAAGCGACGACCAAGGTGCAGGTCGCGCAGCTTGTCGATTTCCTCAAAAGCGGCGAACCGGCCCAGCTTTTCGTTGGCGATGATGCAGGCTGGACCCGCACGCTGGATATTCTGGAATCGTCCGGGGTGATCGACGCGAAAAAATCACCGGCGGACTACTACACCAACGCTTATGTGCCGGGGGCGGAATGAGCGGCATTCGTCGCACCGGTCATGTTCCGGGGATTCCGGAACCGACCGGCCCGTGGAATTGGAGTGTCGGCTGGAATGGTCTGGTTTTCGTCTCCGGTGTCCGCGGTATCGATCTGCAGACCGGCCAGCCCGCCGATGGCCACGAACGCCGGCTTGAACTGATCTTCGAGCATCTGAACCGGATTCTGGCCGATGCTGGAAGTTCACTGGGCTCCATCATGGCCTCAACTGTCTATGTGACGGACATGGCCGGTTTGCGTCCTCTGGTGAACGACGCTTATGTGCGCGCTTTTGGTGATAACCTGCCCACACGCACTATTGTCGAAGTGGCCGGACTGAACCAGAATGACAGCATAGAAATCGAGGTCATCGCAGTGCAGACCGCAACGGGCCAGTGACACAGACAGATACGAGCCGGCAAAACAGCCTGGACGGAATTTCCAACGGCAAATTTCTCGCAAGTCTTGGCGCAAGATTGCAGAACGCGCTTCCCGTCGCCACGACCTTCATCGGGCTCCTCGTCCTGTGGGAAGCCGCAACCGTTCTTTTTGATGTTCCGATCTACACCTTGCCCGCTCCAAGCGATATCGGCGCGGTGATGATCGAAAAAAGAATGCAGCTCTTTGAACACGGCCAGGTCACGCTCATGGAGTCGGCTATCGGCCTCGGCTTGAGCATCATGCTGAGCATCCCGCTGGGCATACTCATCGTCTATTCGAAGCTGATCGAGCGGACCGTCTACCCGCTGCTGGTTGCGAGCCAGGCAATCCCCAAGGTCTCGCTCGCACCGATTTTCGTCGTCTGGTTCGGCTTCGGTCTGCTGCCGAAGGTTCTGATCGCGTTCTTTATCGCCTTCTTTCCCATCGTCGTGAACACCGTCGTCGGATTATCGCGCACGCCGCCCGAGATGATCCATCTGATGCGGTCTCTGGGCGCCTCGCCAATTCAGATCCTGCTGCGCGTGCGTTTGATGGCCGCCGCGCCTTATATCTTTGCGGGCGTCAAGATCGCAGCGGCTTTTGCCGTCGTTGGTGCGATCGTAGGTGAATTCATTGCCGCCAGCAGCGGTCTGGGGTACATGCAGCTCGTGGCGAACAATAATTTCGAAATTCCCCTGTTGTTCGCAACACTTGTCGTTCTGTCCATCATGGGCATTCTACTGTTCTATCTGGTGGCCTTGGTGGAGATTCTCGTTCTGCCCCGGCCGCTGCGTCAGAGCGGGACGAATGTGGAAGGTTCGACCCTGTGACGGCTCATACGCCCATTCACGACAGCGATGCCCGTGGCGTGGGCATCAAAATTTCCGGCATCAATATGACGTTTGAACGGCGTGGCTCTCGCCTTGATGTGCTGAACGGCATCGATCTCACCATTGAGCCAAGACAGTTCTGTTCGGTTCTGGGGCCAAGCGGTTGCGGCAAGAGCACATTGCTGATGCTGGTTGCCGGTCTGTACCGGCCGAGCGCAGGCACGATCCTGGTGGGCGGTGAACCGCTGACCGGCTGCTATTCCGACTGCGGCATCGTCTTTCAAAGTGATGTGCTCCTGCCCTGGCGCAACGTGCTGGAGAACGTCCTGCTGCCGGCGGACGTCAAACGGCTTCCCAGGGCGGCTGCAACGGCACGGGCAAGGGAACTGCTCGAACAGGTTGGCCTGTCCGGTTTCGAGACGCATTTCCCGAACGAGTTGTCAGGAGGCATGCGCCAGCGTGCTTCCTTGTGCCGCGCGCTTCTGCACGAACCTGCGGTTCTGTTGATGGACGAGCCGTTCGGCTCTCTTGACGCGCTGACCCGTGAACGCATGCAGCTTGATCTGACAAAACTGGGCGCGACCGATCCGCGGACGGTCTTGTTCATCACGCACGATATCGAGGAAGCGGTTTTCCTTTCGGATCGGGTCGTTGTCATGAGCCAGCGTCCGGCAATCATTCTTCGGCAGGTTGGGGTCGATTTTCCGCATCCCCGTACGCCAGAGATCCGCCGCAGTCCTCAATTCCACCGAATAGTCGACGAAATCCGCCAATTGTTCAGAGAGACCGGTGTCTTATGAATAGCCTCTGCCGGGTTCGTTTCTGACTGAGTCCGGCAATCTCTCCAGTTGGCGTTGCGCCCGCAAATTGATAAGCATGATCCATGCTATCCGTTACCGAAGCGCTTGAGCGTGTGCTGGCAGGTGCCGAACCGCTCGATAAGGAAACCGTTCCGCTGGCAAGCGCCCATGAGCGCGTGCTGGCTACCGATCTCGCCGCGAGGCTAAGCCAGCCACCCTTCCCGTCATCGGCGATGGATGGCTACGCAGTGCACCGCGCGGATGTTGAAACGCTTCCGGCAAAGCTGACCATCATCGGCGAATCCGCAGCCGGACGGCCATTTCCAGGCACGACCGGCAAGGGCGAAACAGTTCGCATTTTTACCGGCGCAAGCGTGCCTGACGGGGCGGATTTCATCGTCATCCAGGAAAATGTCACGGCGGAAAATGGCGTCGCGACGATCCGTGAACGCAATGCCGATAGCTGCATCCGCGATGCGGGCGTTGATTTCAAGAAAGGTCAGATATTGCTGCGCGGTGGACGTCGCCTGAACGCGCGCGATCTGCTGCTTGCCGCACAGATGAATTATGCCGAACTTCCGGTATATCGCCGGCCTCATGCCGCAATCCTGGCGTCGGGCGATGAATTGCTGCCGCCCGGCTCGGAACTTTCCGCCGGACAGATCATTTCCTCGATCCCGGCAGGGCTGGGGGCGATGCTCGACAAGGCTGGCGCGCGCGTGACGCAGCTTGGCATTGCCCGCGATACGATGGACAGCCTGCTTGAGCGAATGGAAACGTCCAGGGGTGCTAATCTGCTGATAACGATTGGCGGGGCCTCGGTCGGCGATCACGATCTCGTCCGCCCGGCGTTGGAAAAGTCCGGCTTCACCATCGACTTCCACAAGATCGCCATGCGGCCCGGAAAACCGCTGATGCTCGGCGCAAGAGGCGATCAGCGCGTGCTTGGCCTGCCCGGCAATCCCGTCTCGGCCATGATCTGCACGACGATCTTTGTTCTGCCCCTGATTGCGGCCTTGAGCGGCAATAAGGCTTTCAAACAGAGCGAGGAACTGGTTCCGCTCGCAGCGCCAATACCGGAAAATGGTTCGCGCACACACTATATGCGGGCTTTTACGAGAACCGAGGGCGGACAGCGGAGGGTGGAAGCCCTGCCCTCACAGGACAGCTCCCTGACGGCGACGCTGGCAAGGGCCGATTGCCTTATTATCCGCGAGCCTCATGCCCCTGCCACTTCCACAGGCGAAATCGTCCGCATTCTGCCGATATCATTCTGAACGCTTACGTTTTTTTCACAGCAAACGGTCAAATTCATTCTATTGCACTTGCAGAACACAACTAGAACATGTATTAATGTTCCTGATTTGTACAATATTTTGAAGATTGCGCTCCGCGCGCCGTTTGGGGACCGTCCATGCTTACGCCAAAACAGAAAGAACTCCTTCTGTTCATCCATGAAAGGCTGAAAGAAAGCGGCGTTCCGCCATCTTTCGATGAGATGAAGGATGCGCTCGATCTTCGCTCCAAATCCGGGATTCACAGACTGATCACGGCGCTTGAGGAACGCGGCTTCATCCGGCGTTTACCTCATCGGGCAAGGGCGTTGGAGGTCATCAAACTTCCCGAAGCGGTACAGACCAGTCTGAAACGCCGTGCCTTTGCTCCGGAGGTGATCGAGGGCAGCAAGCGGCGCAGTTTCAGCGACGGCGCGGCGGAGCGTTCGGCATATCAGCTTGAGTCGCCGGGCGAAAATTTCGGTGTTCCCGTAATGGGCCGCATCGCTGCCGGTGTGCCCCGCTCCGCGATCGAGAATCACAGCCACACGATTAATGTGCCGGAAGAATTGCTTTCCAAGGGCGATCATTTCGCGCTCGAAGTCTCCGGCGATTCCATGATCGATGCTGGCATACTCGACGGCGATACGGTGCTTATCCGCAAGGGCGACACCGCCAATAATGGCGACATTGTCGTGGCGCTTGTCGATAATGAGGAAGCGACGCTGAAACGGTTCCGGCGGAAGGGGCAGTCCATCGCGCTGGAAGCAGCCAATCCCGCCTATGAGACGCGTATCTTCGGACCTGACCGCATCCGCGTGCAGGGTCGCCTGGTCGGTCTCCTGCGCCGCTATTGATTTGGGCGAGACATTTTCACCGGCACTTCACTCTCCAGCGACTTCCGGCACCTTTTCGCGCGGATTGAATCCGGTGACCCAGGGCCGCTCACCGCGTTCCTCCCTGACCGTGCGCTTGATGATGCCCTGACCGCTGATTTTCAGCGTATGCGCACCGAACTGCCGGAGGCTTAGCGCGTCGATCACGATCTTCGGCCCGGAACAGGGCTGCGTCACGGGAATGGCCGCAATAAGAATATCCGCACGGCGGCAATCTTCGCCAAGGGCTTCGGGTTTCTGAACGAAGCTCATCAGCTTGCCCTTGACCATCGCGACACAGCTCGCATCGTCGCATTGAAAGGCGTGTGAACCGCGCACCGCCTTCAATTCGCGATCATCGCCGTCCGCCTCCATCCAGCGCTCAAGGCTGAAGGAGCCGCGCCGCGTGTTCGCCGTCTCGATCATGCCGTCAACCCCGCGGATCGCGACGAGTTTGCCGTCACGGTCAACCCACAGATCCGGCCGCTCGCCAAACGGCGCAAGCGCCAGCCCCGTCCCGACGGCCGCCAGCCCGAACCAGCGCCAACGCCCTTTCCAGATCATCAGCCAGAAGCCCCCGGCAACGATCAGCGCAATCGCACCCTCGGCAAAGGCTGGCACGGGAAGCGCTGCTCCCGGCAGGCTTGAGGTAAACCGTGCAACGCCGAGCATCGCTTCCAGCCCGTAATCCATCAGACTCAAGGGCAGCGCTTCCAGTCCGAATGGCAAGGCAAGAAGCGTCACCAGCACCAACGGCATGATCACGAGCGTAACCACTGGAATCGCAAGCAGATTTCCGATCACGGAATAGATCGCGACACGGTGAAAATGATAGGCGGCGAGCGGGTCGACGGCGAGGCTGGCGAAAAATGTTGTGAGGCTGATCTCGATCAGGAAAATCAGCGGCAGCGTGACGAAAAGCGGCCACCCCTCAAGCCGTTTCTTCGGCGTTCGGCGCTCATAGAATGCGATCAGCGCCGCGGTCGCGGCAAAGGACATCTGGAACCCGGCCTCAAGGATGCTTTGCGGCATGACCAGCAGGATCAGCAGCGCGGCAATTGCAAGATTACGCAGGCTGATGGCCGGGCGATTGAGAATGATCGCAAGGAATGCGATCGTCACCATGATGAAGGCGCGAATGGCGGTCACCGCCGCGCCCGATAATGCCAGATAGAGTCCGGCGATGATCAGCGCGCCGACCGCCGCCCAGACCTTGATCGGGTATCGGAGCGCAATCGGCGGGAAGAGCGCGAGCAAGGCTCGGATCAGCCAGAACAGCCCACCCGCCATAAGCGCCATGTGAAAGCCGGAAATCGCAATGACGTGAGCAAGGCCGGAATCCCGAAGCGCCTTTTTTGCCTCCTCCGAGATCCCGGCGCGTTCGCCGACCGCCAACGCCTTGGCGATGGCCGCGCAATCCCCGTCGAGGACGGCGTCGATCCGCGCCGAAATCGCCTGACGAACAGATCCGATAGCCGCGCGCAACCGGACATCCCAGGGCGCTTCCGGCGAACCGGCCAAAGCCTCCACCTTGCCCATCGCATAGCCGCTTGCGCCGATGCCCTTGAACCAGTAATAGCGTGCGAAGTCGAAGCCCCCCGGAAGCGCCGGTTCGGGCGGCGGCATGAGCGTGGCGCGCAGGCTGATCGCCGATCCGAGCGGCGGCGGGGCATGTTTGCCCCCGATGCTTACTCGTGCCCGGAGCGGTGTATCGGCGAGCGGCAGATCCCCGGCCCGGATAACGCGCAATGTCAGGCGGTTGCGCTTCTCTTGCCGCTCAACGGTTTCCACCCATCCCTCGACAGTCACATATGTCAGTGTTCTTTGCAGGACGGGGGCGTCTGTATAAAGCGCGTGCAATTTCGCTGTCGCCATGCCGAGTGCTGTCATCAGCAATGTGGCGCTGACGATCAGGCGCAGCGGCGTATGCCGGAAAAAGATACGGATCGCCAAGGTGATCATGACGCTCGCCATGACCAGCAACGAGGGCGGCTCCGTCGGCCATGCCAGATAAATCGCAATCCCGGCGCCGTAAAAGACCGGTAGCCAGAGAAACCAGCGCGCCCTTTCCTGTTCGAGAGCCAGCTCAATGCGTTCAACGATCCCGCCGGAGGTGATATTTTCGTTGCCGCCTGCGCGTTCCGCGTTCCGCGTCCGCCGCGCGCCCGGATCGGCCATCTGACCGGCTTCGCTGAGCGCGCCATGCAATAGTGACATTTACAAAGCCCGCCTTACGCGCGATGCCTCCCTGTGCTAAACCCTTCACAAATCATCGCTTCAATCACACAAGACTCTATGGAACGAATGCATGTCCGGTAAAGTCGTTACGCGCTTTGCGCCCTCCCCCACAGGGTTCCTACATATAGGAGGAGCACGTACCGCGCTCTTCAACTGGCTTTATGCCAAGGCCAATGGCGGCAGGTTCCTGCTGCGCATCGAGGATACGGACCGCGAGCGCTCGACCGATGCTGCGATCGAGGCCATCCTTGAAGGACTGAGCTGGCTGGAGCTGGATCACGACGATCAAACCGTCTTCCAGTTCGCCCGTGCGGACCGTCATGTTGAAATTGCCAACCAGCTTCTCGCCGAGGGCAAGGCCTATCGTTGCTATGCGACGGCGGAGGAACTCGCCGAAATGCGCGAAAAGGCGCGCGCCGAAGGCCGGCCGCCCGGATATGACGGCCGCTGGCGCGACCGCGATCCGTCCGACGCCCCGGAAGGCGCCCCATTCGCGGTGCGCTTCAAGGCGCCGAAAGAGGGCGAAACCGTCATTGACGATCAGGTGCAAGGTCGCGTGACGTTCCAGAACAAGGATCTCGACGATCTGATCATCCTGCGCAGCAATGGCACACCGACCTATAATTTGTCCGTGGTCGTTGATGATCACGATATGGGCATCACCCATATCATCCGCGGCGACGATCATCTCACCAATGCCGCGCGCCAGTCACAAATCTATGAGGCGCTGGGCTGGGATCGCCCCGTCTTCGCCCATGTTCCGCTGATCCACGGGCCGGATGGCGCGAAAATGTCGAAACGCCACGGAGCGCTCGGTGTCGATGCCTATCGCGATATGGGCTATCTGCCCGCCGCGATGCGCAACTATCTGGTTCGTCTGGGCTGGAGCCATGGCGATGAGGAAATCATCTCCACCGAGCAGATGATCGAATGGTTCGGCTTCGATGCGCTCGGCAAATCGGCGGCCCGCTTCGATTTCGTCAAGCTGGTCAATCTCAATGGCCATTATATCCGTCATGCGGAAGATAAGGCTCTGATCAAAGCGGTCAAGGACCTGCTGCCGCATCTGCCGGAAGACAAACGGCCTCCCCGTATACTTGAGAAGACGGACTGGGAGAAATTCGAACAGGCCATGCCCGGCCTGAAAGAGCGGGCAAAAACCTTGCTGGAATTGATTGACGGCGCCCGCTTCCTGTTCGCGGAGCGTCCGCTCGACCTCGACACGAAAGCGGAAAAGATCCTCAAGCCGGATGCGAAAGCACATCTTACCGCACTGCATGAAAAGCTGTCAGAACTGGAAAGCTGGACCGTGGAGGATACGGAACAAGCCGTCAGGGCTCTGGCCGAGGAGCTTGGCGCGAAGCTTGGCGATCTCGCCCAGCCCTTGCGCGCAGCGCTCACCGGACGCGCCGTTTCGCCACCGATCTTCGATGTGCTGGCCGTTCTTGGGCGCGAGGAATCCCTTGCCCGCATCAAGGATCAGGCGGCCTGATAGTAAGGTTCCACCCATTGCCGGGAACACGAAAATTTGCACAAAAGGAGTATCTGGACGAACTCAATCGCACGAACTAATATTGCGTTGCAAAAATTTTAAGCCGCGCACTGCAGCATTATTAACCATCCTTTTTGCAGCTCTGTAAAATCCGGCGATTGAGGAGAACATATATGTCGAATTCGACCCCAGGCGGTGACGGGACTCAGGGAGACGACAAGGCAATCCTGACACTTCATGGTAAGGATTACGAGTTTCCTGTCATGTCCGGCACAATCGGCCCTGACGTTATCGACATTTCCAAACTTTACGAAAAAACCGGCGCTTTCACCTATGACCCCGGCTTTACATCGACCGCCAGCTGCCGGTCGGACATTACTTTTATCGACGGTGAGGAGGGCATCCTCCTGCATCGCGGCTATCCGATCGATCAACTTGCCGAGAATGGCAACTTCCTCGAAACCGCGCACCTGTTGCTTTACGGGGAGTTGCCGAACCAGGAGCAGTATGAGGATTTCGTCAACCGGGTAACCTATCATACGATGCTGCATGAGCAGATGAACCGGTTCTACACCGGCTTCCGCCGCGATGCGCATCCCATGGCGATCATGGTCGGTATTGTCGGTGCGCTTTCCGCTTTCTATCACGACTCGACTGATATAACCGATCCGGTGCAACGCGATATTGCCGCCATTCGCATGATCGCAAAGATGCCGACAATCGCTGCGATGGCTTATAAATATTCCATCGGCCAGCCGTTCATCTATCCGCGCAACGACCTCGATTACGCATCGAACTTCCTCTATATGAGCTTTGCGGTGCCGTGCGACGAACACAAGGTCAACCCTGTGCTGTCACGCGCAATGGACCGCATTTTCATTCTGCATGCGGATCATGAACAGAACGCCTCGACGTCGACTGTGCGGCTGGCATCCTCATCCGGCGCCAATCCCTTCGCCTGTGTCGCGGCTGGTATTGCCTGCCTGTGGGGCCCCGCGCATGGAGGCGCCAACGAAGCGGCGCTGGAGATGCTTGCCGATATTGGTACGGTCGACCGCATTCCGGAATATATTGCACGCGCGAAGGACAAGAACGATCCATTCCGCCTGATGGGCTTTGGCCATCGTGTCTACAAGAATTACGATCCGCGTGCGCGCGTGATGCAGAAGACCTGCCGTGAGGTTCTCGACATTGTCGGCGTCAAGAACGATCCCCTCCTGCAGGTGGCCGTCGAACTTGAGCGTATCGCCCTGGAAGACGAATATTTCATCGAGAAGAAGCTCTATCCAAATATCGACTTCTATTCGGGTATCACGCTCAAGGCGCTCGGCTTCCCGACGACCATGTTCACTGTACTGTTTTCGATGGCCCGCACGGTCGGCTGGATTGCGCAGTGGAAAGAAATGCTTGTCGATCCCGATCAGAAGATCGGTCGCCCGCGCCAGCTCTACACCGGCCCGGCCCCGCGCGATTATGTGCCGATTGCCGATCGCTGATTGGCGGCCAAAAGCTTGATATTCAAATGAAATCCCCGGTTTTCGGGGATTTCGATTTTGTCATGAGGCAAACAATCCGCCTTCAACGCGAGACGGACAGCTTCTTGCGTATGCTCATGTCGATCACGGCAAAAACCTCCTTGGCCGCGCATTCACTCGGCGTCGTCCCCTCCAGAACCATCTTGTCGGCAATGGTCGCAAGTCCTGCGAGTTGGCGCCGGCGTACTGGCGTGTCCGACAAAAGCGGCTCAAGCGCATCGGCGAGTTTCTCCGGCGTGCAATCCTCCTGAATGAACTCCGGAAAGACATTCTCCCCGATCACCAGATTGGCAAGCACCACCGAGGGCACTTTCAACAGATAGCGCAAGTTAGCCGCGATCTTGTCGACCCGGTAGCCGACCACCATCGGTACGCCGGAAAGGCCGAGTTCCAGCGTCACGGTTCCCGAAGCAGCAAGCGCTGCGTTTGCCAGACGGAAAGCCTTGAACTTGTCGTTTTCGCCGGAAACCAGATGCGGCCGCATCGGCCAATTGCCAAGTCCTTCTTCGATCAGTGGACGCACGCTCTCCACAGCAGGAATGATGACTTCGAACGCGCCAATGCGCTCTCCAAGCCGGGAGACCGTTTCGCCGAAAGGCTGCATCAAATGGCGCACTTCCGTCGGCCTGCTGCCGGGCAAGATGACGAGAACCGGCACGCCCGGCGTCAAGCCAAGGCGTCCGGCAAGCTCATCCTTGTCGAGGCTGTTGATCCAGTCGAGCCTTTCGATCATCGGATGACCGACATAGCTGCATGGCGGACCACCGAGCCGCTGGTGCGCGGCCGGTTCGAAGGGCAGTAGCGCCAGAAGCTGATCGACATAAGGCCGCATCTTGCGTGCCCGTCCCGGCCGCCATGCCCAGACGCTCGGCGAGACATAATCGACGATCGGGATGAGCGGTTTTCTTTTGCGAATGCGCTTTGCGATCGGATGGGTGAATTCGGGGCTGTCGATGATGACCACGCAATCGGGATCGCTTTTCAGCCCCGCATCGACGGTCTGATAGACGCGGCGGACAAGCTTGGGCAATCGCGAAAGAATCGCAAGCGGACCCATCACAGCGACATCGGCGAGCGGAAAAATGGAATTCAGCCCTTCCGCCTCCATTGTCTCGCCGCCCACGCCGCTGAAAATGATCGGCATGTCCGACTTTGCTTTAAGCGCCGCCATCAGCTTGCCGCCAAGCAGATCGCCGGAATGTTCGCCCGCAACGATAAAAATACGGCGCGTCCTCGGTTTCACGATCCATCTCCGTCGGCGATTAACGACAGCAAATCAAAGTATTGTGGCTGAAATCTAAATATCTACTCCGGCTATGAAAAGTTCATGCCGGTCTGCCAGCGCGATCATCTCCGCCTGATTGGCAATCATAACCCGTCCGCTGGCAACTGCAATCCCTGCGAGCCCTGCCCTGGCCGCAAATTCGACGGTGCGCGGGCCGATCACCGGCATGTCGACGCGCAACTCCTGGTCTGACTTCGGCGCCTTGACCAGGACGCCCGCGCGCTTTCGCCCGCCCCATTGCTGCAAGGTCTCGCAACGTTTGAGCATCTCGTCCGTGCCCTCTGCTGCTTCAACCGCAAGCACATGGCCGCGCGCGACGACCGCCCCCTGCCCGATATCGAAAGGCGAGAGAGCCGCCAGCAGCGCAAAGCCGCGACGCATATCGTGATGATTTTCTTCCGTGGGTGAAATCCGGCCGAACGGCCCCGATGGCGCGAGCAACTCCGGCGCGATCTCATGCGCGCCGCGTACCGTGAAGCCCTGACCTTCAAAGAACTTCACTACCCGTTTGAGCAGAGAATCGTCGCCGCCGCGGGTGAGGCTGAGAATGGTAGGCAGATGCCAGATAAAGCCGAAATCGACGCCGACATTCCACAGATCGGGCCGTTTGATCGCGCCGACAATAACGATCTCGGCGCACTTGGCTGATTTCAGCGTGTTGAGAAGATTGCCGAGTTCCCCGAGCCGCACCCAGCTATGCGGAAAGCGTTCAATCGCGGGATCGGCGATGCCCTTGATGGCGGCGACATAGACGTCGATGCCGTTCTTCTGCGCAACCTCGCAAACCGCGATCGGTATGGTGCCTCCCGCCGCAACGACCCCGAGACGGGATGGTAGAGGAGCTATTGCATCCATCGCGTCCCGCTCCGGATCTGCTGATCGTCGCTCAGCCATTATCGCGCGGCACGCAGAGCGACCGGCTTGAATCGGCTTTGACGAAGTTCACGATACGCTGGACATGCGGATCGTCGCTGAACATCTTCTCGACATCTTCAAGACGTTCCACCAGCGTGCCTTCCGTGGCGAAGAGCATACGGTAAGCCTTGCGCAGATTATGGATCTGCTCGCGGTCGAAATTGTGCCGCTTCATGCCGACGATGTTGAGGCCGGCGAGATGGGCGCGATTGCCCAGCACTATGCCGAACGGGATGACGTCATTCTCCACGCCGGACATGCCGCCAATAAAGGAATAGGCGCCGATCCGCACGAATTGATGAACAGCAGAAAGGCCACCCACACTGGCGAACTCTTCCACCACGCAGTGGCCGCCAAGCGTTGCGTTGTTCACCAGCAGAACATTATTGCCGATCTGGCAATCATGCGCGACATGCGCGCCGGTCAGGAACAAGCCATTATTGCCGATGCGCGTGATGTAGCCACCCTGTTCCGTGCCGGGGTTCATCGTGACATATTCACGGATGACATTGCCCGAGCCTATGATCAGGCGGCTGTCTTCGCCGCGATATTTCCGGTCCTGCGGAGCCTGTCCCAGCGAAGCGAAAGGAAAGATTTGCGACTCGCTGCCGATCTCGGTCTTGCCTGCGATCACGACATGCGCGGCAATCTTCACCCGGTCATGAAGAACGACCTCGGAGCCGATAACAGCATAGGGACCGATCTCAACGCCTGCGCCGATTTCCGCGCCCCTTTCCACAATCGCCGTGGGATGGATTGCCGGCACTTCGCTCTGCGATGAGGCTGTATTGTCTGAAATGGACACGAAGGTTCAGCTCGCTTGTTGGGTCTTGGCTTCGTCGGCATTGATGATCATTGCGCTGACCTCGGCTTCCGCAACGAGACCGTCATTGACCTTCGCCTCACATTGAAAACGCCAGACCGGCCCGCGATTGCGGATCTTGCGAACGTGAAAATGAACCGTATCGCCAGGCAGGACCGGCCGGCGGAATTTTGCGCGTTCGATGCTCATGAAATAGACAATCCGTGGCTCGTAGCTGTCCCCCATTGCGTGGACACAGATTGCGCCTGCGGTTTGCGCCATGCCTTCGATCAGCAGCACACCAGGCATAACCGGGAAACCAGGAAAATGTCCCTGAAAACAGGGTTCATTGATGGTGACATTCTTGATGCCGACAGCGGATTCATCGCCATTGATATTGATAATCCGGTCGATCATCAAAAAAGGATAGCGGTGAGGCAGCAATTGCAGAACGCGATGAATATCTGCCGTTCCCAGCGTTTCCCCAGCCTGTTCCTCAGTCATTCTTCCACTCCGTCATTCGGGGCATTTGCTGTCCTGCCGCCTAGTCTTTAAGTTTTTCCAGCGCTTTCAAACCTTTGCCACCGAATAGTTCCGTCAGCCTTTTGAGCAGCGCAACTTCCCGCGCCCAGCTCATGACCGGCTTTGCCGGCGTACCGCCCCAGCGCTCCCCGGAAGGTATGCTGGATGTAACGCCGCTATGACCCGCAATCTGGGCACCTGCCCCGATCCTGATATGACCGACGATACCGCTTTGGCCGCCCATGACCACGAAATCCTCAAGGACTGTACTGCCGGAAACGCCTGACTGTGCGACAAGAACAACATTCCTGCCTATGAGAACGTTATGGCCAATCTGAACGAGATTATCAATCTTTGTGCCTTCGCCAATGATCGTATCGCGTAATGCGCCGCGATCAATTGTACTGTTGGCGCCAATCTCGACATTGTCCTGGATGATCACGCGGCCGATCTGCGGCACTTTGAGATGGCCCTGCGGGCCCATGGCAAAGCCGAAACCGTCCTGCCCGATCGCAACGCCTGCATGAATGATAACGTGATTGCCGATGAGAGCGTGGGTGACGACTGTGCGTGGCCCGATATAGCAGTTCCTACCAATGGTGCAGCGATAGCCGATAACCGCGCCCGCCGCGATGCGTGTTCCTTCGCCGATCTGTGCTTCAGGGCTCACGACAGCGCCCGGCTCGACGATGACGCCGGTCTCAAGGTGTGCGCTCGGGTCGATCTGCGATGCCCCTGTCATGTGATAGGCGGCCTTGGGCGTGCCTGCGTCCGGATAGAACAGGTTGAGAGCCTTGGCGTAGGCGCGATAGGGCTCGGGGGTCAGCAAGGCGCTCGTATGAACCGGGCATCGCGCCGCATGCCGCTCATGGATGAAACACGCACCGGCTTGCGTTTCGGCCAATTGCGACAGGTATTTTACATTGTCGACAAAGGTGAGGTCGGAATGCGTTGCTTCAGCGAGCGGCGCAATATCGGTCAATTCACGGTCGCCTTGGTCCGGACTGGCAAGTTCCGCGCCTGTTAGCCGGGCTACCTCAGCGAGCGTAAAGGGGTCAGCACGCTCAAAAAAACCGGGATGTTCCATTGTTATACTTTATTTTCAAATGCAGAAGGCCCCGCCATTGGGGGCCTTCCCAGTGTCTTGCGCCGTCTGGCGATATTTAGAACTTGGTCGAGGCGCCGAAGCGGAACAGTTCCTCTTCGTCGAAATCGGCCTTTGTGATCACCCAAGCAAAGTCTGCGCGAAGCGGCCCGACCGGAGAATCCCACAGAAGACTGGCACCGACTGATGAACGGATTATGTCTTGGTCATCGGTTGCGGCAAAATCAGAGTCATAGAGGTTACCTGCATCGGCAAAGACCGCGCCGCTAAATCCGAATTCTTCGGGAAGCAACGGGATCGGGAAACGCACTTCAACCGTACCGGCATAGAAGATATTACCGCCGATAGCATCGTCGCCATCTCTTGGGCCAATACCTGATGAATCAAAACCTCGAACTGTTTCGCCACCCTTGAAGAAAGCGTCAACAGCTTCAACATTCTGACCACCCCAACCAGTAATATAACCACCGATCAGTCGGCCAACGAGCGTGATGCCTTCGTAGAGTGGATAATACCCACGTGCTTCGAGCACTGTTTG
>CAYOUP010000037.1:0-15345 GCA_964407125.1 uncultured Hyphomicrobiaceae bacterium
ATTCCATTCCGCCCTACTACGATAGCCTGATCGGCAAGCTGATCGTACACGGCAATAACCGGAATGAATGCCTGCTTCGGCTGCGGCGCGCACTGAGCGAATTCGTAATCGACGGTATCGAAACGACGATCCCGCTTTTCAAGCGTCTCGTGGACGAACCCGCGATCCAGGATGCGATTTACGACATTCACTGGCTCGAAAATTACCTTGAAAAAGAGTAGACTGCGCTAGTACAGCCCGAGGCAAGTTCGCCCCCAGTGTGCTGCAAGCGCTCCAGCGAATGTTTATCGTGAGCGACGCTTGTCTGGTCGCGATCAGCAAGAACACGCGACAAGCGCTTACTCAAGCGAACTTGTCTCGAATAAGCTGCACTAGAACAACCAAGTTGCTAGTACGCCTAATTCGCGAGAAGTCCTGCCCGACTCGCGGCGAGCACTCACAGGACTTCTCGAGGGGCGTACTAGGGAGAGGCGGTTGCAGGAAAACACCGCGCTGCTATAGGATCGCGCAACGAATGGGATCGCGAAACAATTTCGCCGCAGAAATCACGCCTGAAACGCTGCTGAAGGCTTATGCGTGTGGCATATTTCCTATGGCTGAAAGCGCTGACGATCCGACACTGTACTGGATCGAGCCGGAAGTGCGCGGCATTATCCCGCTGAATGCCGTCAGAGTCCCCAAACGTCTGGCGCGGACGATCCGTCAAGAAAAATTCGAAGTGCGTGTTGACAGCGATTTCGAGGGCGTGATCGAGGGCTGCGCCGCTCCCATGCCGGACCGCGACAGCACATGGATCAACGAGCCCATCATCGACCTTTATGCCGATCTCTTCGACATGGGTTACTGTCATACCGTTGAAACCTGGCTGAATGGCAAGCTGGTCGGCGGGCTGTATGGCGTGCATCTGAATGGCGCGTTTTTCGGCGAATCCATGTTTTCCAGCGAACGCGACGCCAGCAAGGTTGCGCTGGTCTATCTTGCCGCACGCCTGATCTACGGGAAATTCAACCTGCTCGATACGCAGTTCGTGACCGGCCACCTCCGGCAGTTCGGCGCTATCGAGATTTCACGCGGCGAGTTTCAGAAGCATCTGTGCCGCGCGCTTGAGATACAAGGCAATTTCAACGAGATGCCGCGCGATTACCCGCCTTCAGGCATCTTGCAGTTGGTCAGCCAGACATCGAAGACCGGATGCTCCACGCCGTGAAGTCCGGGACTTTCCGCAAACATCCAGCCCGTAAAGATGCGTTTCTCGCTGCCATCGAGCTGCGTTTCGTCGATTTCGACAAAGGCTGACGTCACGGGCTGCTCCGTGAGAGGACGCGTATTGCAGACGCGCGGCGTAATGGTCAGCGCCCCGAACTTCATGGGCTCGTCGATCGGAATCTCCAATGGCGAGATGTTCGCAGTCACCTTGTCCAGCGCGGCGAAAACGGCGATCTTGTTCTTGATCTTCTCCGCCTGGACCGCCGAAGGCAGGAGCGCTGCAAGAGCCAGGCCGGTCAAGGCGATCCGTTTCAACATTCGTCCATCGTCTCACATCTGCTGAAGCTGGCTTCACACTAACCAGCTTTATGCCCGCTTCAAGGCCTTTTCATAGAATTTCCCGGCGGCCGGGCCGATTGCCCGCTTGCGCGACGCAAATGCGTCAGCTTGCGGCGGTTGTGTTATCCGACCATTGGCCGGGTGCGCAACGGGAGACTGGCGCCACATCTTTCCACAATCTAAAGGTGAATATTCACAAGGAAGCACGCAAAACGCGCATTGTCATGCGTAACGTGCTAAATGCTCGCAGAGTCGCTTTTCGAAGAAATATATACTGCTTTCCCGATTTGAGGTCTAAAGGTGTATGCTTATCGTCTTGAACAACCCGATCTGATTTCCAGCGGGCGCGCCTTGGCAGGTCTGGAAAATCCGGGCCGGTTGAAGCTTGCGGTCATCATCCCAACCTATGGCCGGCGCGAGCTTCTGCCGCACACATTATCCGTTCTCGAACAGCAAATCCGCTTTCCCGACGAAGTCGTCATATCCGCGCCGGATGCAGAGCATGTGGAGCCCTATGAAAGCGAGAGGTTTCCGGTCTCGTTCGTCTTCGGCAAGCAGGGGCTTTGCGCTCAGCGCAATCAGGCGCTGGAGCATGTGTTTGGCCGCTATGACATCATCACCTTTTTCGACGACGATTTTCTGCCTGCGCAGAATTATCTTGCCAATGTGGAACGCTATTTTCACGACAATCCTGATTGGGCGGTTCTCGGCGGGGACGCCATCTATGACGGCGCGACGGGGCCAGGCTTCACGTTCGAGGAGGGGCTTGAGCTTCTGGAGAAACTTGCCGAAAGCGGCTTTATGAAAATGCCGCCCGAGACCGGCCTTCGCGACACTGTCGGCGCCTATGGCTGTAATATGTCGATCCGGGCAAATCTGATTGGCAAGCAGCGTTTTGACGAAAGGTTGCCACTCTATGGCTGGCAAGA
Source organism: uncultured Hyphomicrobiaceae bacterium (assembly GCA_964407125.1). Lineage (GTDB taxonomy): Bacteria > Pseudomonadota > Alphaproteobacteria > Rhizobiales > Rhodomicrobiaceae > JAHQVI01. Next base: position 2,475 of record CAYOUP010000037.1, read on the forward strand.
AGATATCGACTTCACAAGCCGGTTCAGAAGGCTAGGCCGGGTTGTGCGCATCAAATCACTGTATGGTGTTCACCTTGCTACAAAGGCAAGCAGACAAAGCGGCTTGCGGCTTGGCTATTCACAGATTGTCAATCCCGTCTATCTCGCACGCAAGGGAACCATGCCGGCTAGTTTTGCTGCAAAACTGATCGTGCGAAATGTACTCGCCAATCTGGCGAAAAGCCTTTGGCCAGAACCTTACATCGACCGTTTCGGCCGTCTGCGCGGTAACGCTTTGGCCATGTTCCATCTCCTGAATGGCCGGATTGAGCCTGAAACCATACTCCGATTGTGACCAGGCACTCTCTGCCGTCCTGCCACCTGCTTTTCAACTCCGCCAATTGGAAGTGAGACATTGTGATGCTTTTGAATTTTTCGTTTGCGTATCCGTTCATTTGTGATTTTCCCAAAGTGTTGCGACGGCTACTCCCGGCGTTGGCGGCATTACTGTCGATCTGGATAATGCCTGCTGCGAATGCGGCCGACTACAAACTCGATACCGACGACAAGGTTCAGCTCCGCGTCTTCGAATGGCGTGCGCAGGTCGATCAGTTTTTCGAATGGCAGGCGCTCAATGGCGAGTTCCAGATCGGACAGTCGGGAACGATCTCTCTTCCGTTGCTGGGAGACATTCCGGCTTCCGGGTTCTCCACGAGCGAACTGGCCGAGGAAGTATCGAAGCGAATGACGTCACAGCTTGGCATCCAGTTTCCGCCAAGGGTCGCCGTCGAAGTTTCGCAATACCGGCCATTCTATATAACCGGCGTTGTCGCAACGCCTGGGGCCTATCCATACCGGCCGGGCATGACCGTGCTTCGTGCCATAAGCATTGCGGGTGGCCTGCCACGCGCGGCCAATGCTCAACGGTTCGGACGCGAGATGATCACAGGGCAAGGCGCAATCGCACAGCTTGTGAGGACCGTTCAGGAAAAACAGGCTCGCAAGGCACGGCTCTCGGCTGAACTGAAGGACGCCAAGACAATCGCGTTTCCGAAGCCGCTTGAAGCCATCAGTAAACGCCCGGACATAGCGCGCATCCTTGAGCAGGAAGACGGCATTTTCAAAGCCCGCCGCACTTCGCTAGCCAGCCAGATTCAAACGCTGAACAGGCTCAAGACATTTCTTGCCGAGGAGGTAAAAGCTTTGCGCGCGCAGCTTGAACTCAAGAAGAGCGAGCTTGCCAGTGTCAACGATGAGATGGCGAGTGTGAAAACGCTGGTTGATAAGGGCCTTACCCCGAAAGTACGGCAGTTCAATCTGGAAAGAGTCGTCTCGAAGCTTTCGAGCGAACGGCTCGAGTTGGAAACGATGCTGCTCCGCGCCCAGCAGGAGATCAGCCGCACCGAAATCGAAATCGAGGCCACCAGCAACAAGAACACTATGGAAGTGACGACGCAGCTAAGGGAGACCGAGGCGGAGCTTGAAGATGCCCTCGTCCAGCTTCAGACGCAGGAAAAGCTGCTGCACGAAACATCCGTTTCCTATCCCGGCCTCATCTCCTCGCAAAAGTCCGATCCCGAAGATCTGGCGAAATATGTCATCGTTCGCCTGAGTGGGGACAAGATTGATCGCATCGATGCGAGCGAAGCAACCGAGGTTCTGCCCGGCGATACAATTAAGGTCGATATATCGCTGCCTGACATGACTGGCGATCTGATCACGGCCAATATTTCGGCAGGCGAATAGGATGGGCGGCGGCATCGCAGCGCCAATAGATGGGGCGGCCTGATTGACAATCCACATCTGAGGGAAAGGTCAGCGAGCCTCTATGGTCGGCATGCGAATGGCTCAAGCAGCTTCGGCGTACGTGACCGAGCCGATATTGTCGATGAACTGAAGGGCGCAGCGCTCCCAGCTGAAGCCAAGCGCGTAGGAGCGGCATTCGTCCCGGTCCATCTCAAGGGCGGTCAGCGCGGCTTCGCGAAGATCGTCCTTCAGCGACCCGACCTTGCCGTCTACAATAACGTCACGCGGGCCGGTCACCGGATAAGCGGCCACCGGAACGCCGCAAGCCAGCGCTTCCAGCAGCACGACGCCATAAGTATCCGTAAGGCTGGGAAAGACAAAGACATCCGCCGATGCGAACGCCTTCGCCAGCTCTTCGCCGAAGAGCGGCCCAGTAAATATCGCATCCGGGAATTTCGATTTCAGCGACTTCAGCCTCGGCCCGCCGCCTACGATGACTTTCCTGCCGGGCAGATCGAGACTGAGAAAAGCTTCCAGATTTTTCTCGACAGACACACGGCCAACATAGAGGAACACAGGCTCCTTGCCGAACATGCGGTCACTGCGCGGCCGGAACAAATCCGTGTTCACACCGCGCGACCAGGGCATCAGGTTCTCCATCCGCTGCGCTTTGAGCTCCTCCATCAGCGAGGCAGTCGCCACCATCGTCCCGCTTCCGGCATTATGAAACCAGCGCTCATAGGAATACCCCAATGACAGCGGCACAGGCAGCCGCGCGGACATATATTCGGGAAACTTCGTATGGTAACTGGTGGTGAACCGGATGTCCTGACGGAGGCAGACGCGCCTCGCGGCGAGACCGATCGGCCCTTCCGTCGCGACATGGATATGATCCGGCTCGAACGCGTCGATCTTCCGTCGCGCTTCCCTGGCCCTTACGAAGGCGAGCCGGATTTCGGAATATGTCGGCATCGCCACCGAGCGATAGCCATTCGGCGTCATGATATCAACGTCATGCCCAAGCTTGAGCAACGCATCATTCAGGCGCTGATAAGTCTGTACAACCCCATTCACCTGTGGCGTCCAGGCGTCTGTCGCAATGAAAATCCGCATCAGGCCGCTTCCGCCGACCTGACGACAACCGCCATTTCCTCGGCTTCCTGCTGGTGGATCTGAAGCCAGGGAATGATTTCGAACTCGCCGTCGTATGTTTCGCCGACAGCCGTGCCGCTTTCGACCCAGTCACCGCAATTGATGTATTCGGTGCCGGAAATATCGCGCATGGCCGCAAAATGGATATGGCCGCAGATGACACCGTCAGCACCATGGCGCTTGGCTTCCCCTGCCAGGGCCGACTCGAAATCGCCGATATAGTTGACGGCCTTTTTGACCTTCTGCTTCAAATAAGCCGACAGCGACCAGTAGGACAGGCCCAGCTTGCGGCGCCCCTTGTTAAAGGTGGTATTGAGCCCGAGTGCGAGCACATAGGCCCAGTCGCCAAGGAAAGCGAGCCACTTCACATACTGGATGACCACGTCGAACTCGTCGCCATGCATGACCAGAAAACGGCGGCCATCCGCAGCAACGTGAACGTCATTCATCTTGAATTCGATGCCGCCGAAATGCTGGCCGCAATAAGCGCGCAGAGCCTCGTCGTGATTGCCGGGAATATAGACGAAACGGGCGCCCTTACGGACCTTGCGCAGCAGTTTCTGCACGACATCATTGTGCGTCTGTGGCCAGTGCGGGCTGCGCTTGATACGCCAGAAATCCACAATATCGCCGACAAGATAATATGTGTCGGCATCGTAACGCTTCAGGAATTCCAGCAACTCATCGGCCTGACAGGCCTTGGTTCCAAGATGCACATCTGAGATAAAAAGCGTGCGGTAACGTATGCTCGCGGCATTGTCCTGGGTAGGTTGCAACACGATCCCATCCTGACAAAAGTTAACGAACCTAAGATATGAGGATTCGTGTTTCAGCAATATGACAGGCGCAATACTTGCCGCCCGATCCAGTCGCCCGTGACCTCAAGTCTGAAATCCCCGCCATGTTTTACTCCGCCTAGCGTCAAGACGCAATCTGTGAGTGCGCCATCACCAGCGTTTCCCGTTTTCAGATTCACCTGCCAACTTGTATGCCATTATTAACCAAATCTCTCGAGACCTGCTGAATTTCGAGACAAATTTAGATAAATCACTAACTATACAATTGAATTCATCTGCTCCTGGAGCGGGATGAGGAAAAGTGGACACCACTTTTCCGCTCGCCAGCCCGCTCTAAGCTACTGGAAGCGATCACTGTTCATGATTTAGGATTGATCGGGTCCAAAATCAACGTGATCCAGCGGGGAATCTGCCATGCGTTCTTCGGTCTTTTACGCTGTCTTCTGCCTGTTCTTGCTCGGTTTCGGCCAGAGCGCTTTCGCCAACCTCCTGATAAGAGTTGACCGCACGGAACAGATCATGCGCGTCTATGAAGATGGCGAACTCACCTATGTCTGGCCGGTTTCGACCGGACGCCGTGGCTATACGACGCCGACGGGCTCCTTCAGCCCATACAGCCTGAGCCGCCATCATCGCTCCCGCAGGTATCACAACGCGCCCATGCCTTATTCGATCTTCTATCGCGGCGGCTACGCTATTCACGGCACGAACGCCATCAGACGTCTCGGGCGCAGGGCGTCGCATGGCTGCATAAGGCTGCACACCGCCAATGCCCGCGAGCTGTTCTATTTGGTTCAGGACTACGGCAAGGAAGCGACGCGAATCATCGTCCATCGTTAGGGGGAGACGTTTGCGGCGCCCTCCACCTTGGCAGCGTCCGGCTGAACGCGGCGCAGCTCGGCAACGAAATTGCGTAATCGGGGCCGTTCGGCCTCGATAAAAGGTAGTGGGCGGCATAGGTCGATCGCGGAAATACCGATCCTTCCCGTGAACGCGCCGTTCATGATGCCTTCGCCGAGCCGGGCGGACAGTTTCGCCGTCAATCCGTGACCGATAAGCTGCTGGATCACGTCTTCACCCAGTGCGACGCCGCCAGTCAGCGCAATATGGCTCAGAACTAGCCGGGCAAGCTTCAGCGAACCGAGAAAGCCAGGCCGTCCGCCATAAAGCGTTGCCAGGCGGCGGAGCATGGCGAGATTTTCCATCGCCACGAAGACGACATCGACAATGGCCGAAGGGCTGACGGCGGTGATCAGGGCGACGCGCCTCACCGAGGCCGAAATCAGCCGCCGCGCTTCCCGGTCCAGCGGCTGCATCAATTCGCGTTCGGCAAGCGTCAGAATTTCGTCGGCTTCCAGAACTTCCCGCCGATGCCGCACCATTTGTCTCACGCCGCTTTTGACATCGCTGCGCGCGGAAAACAGCGCCTCAAGACTCTTTGCGGTTTGCTCGGCCTGCTTCTTGTCGCCAAGATCGAGCGCATTTTGTGCCGACAACCTGATCGAGGCGATCCGGCCCAGTCGGAAAAAACCCAGAAGCTCGCGAAGGATGATGATGAGCGCCGCCAGCGCCGCCACCGCCGCGAGTATCAGGGCCAGATAACCGAGCCAGCCGCTGCGCGCGAACAGGTCGGCCACGAAATTCGTGATCCAGACACTGATTCCGATCGACACCAGACCGCCAATCGCACTCAACAGGATCGTACCCCAGCCGATCCGTCTCAGGCGCATCAGGCTGAGCATCGCGCTGGAGGTTCCCGCCTCGGCGGCCGGATCGGCAGCAGCCACATCTTCACGGCTTTCATCGGCAGAGATGTCTTCCGATTGCAGCAGACGGGAGTCGTCGGGACGGAAAATGCGAGGCCCCCGAGGCGTTTGGGATGTCATTCCAGCTTGTCTCCCAGCAGGAACTGCAATGCGCGGTCAAGGCGGATATGCGGGAGAACCGGCGCAGCCCCGAAGCCTTCCACCGGCATGAAAGGCGGCTGGAAACGCAGAAACTCCAGCTTCGTCCCTTCCAGCGCGCAGGCAGTACCGTTTTCGTTCAATTCGGACAGCTCCGGCAAGTCGCCGGGAAACAACGCCACTTCCTTGCCTGCTTCCAGCGAGCGGCCATCAAGCGTCTGTCCGGGCAAGGGAATGCCCGCAATGCACGGCATGGTCTTGCCGAGATCGCGTGCCTCCATTTCCCGCGTCGCGCGCACGGCGGCAAGCGCAACGGCCTGCACTTCCGCACCGGACATCTGCGCCCGCTTATTCGCCTTACGCACAAGTTCGCCGATGATCGCCTCAAGCCGCTGATGGCTCGTGTGGTGAATGTGATCGGCCTTGGTCGCGGCAAACAGGATGCGGTCGATCTTCCTGCCGAGAATCCCCGAAAGCCAGCTGTTCGGACCGGGCCGGAAGCAGGTCAATACCGAAGCCAGCGCCTTTTCCAGATCGTCGACCGCCGCGCCACCGGCATGAATCGCGCCGAGCGCATCGACAAGAACGATCTGCCTCTCAAGCCGAGAGAAATGATCGCTGAAGAATGGTTTGACCACATGCGTCTTGTAGGCCTCGAAACGCCGCTCCATCATGGCGTGAAGCGATCCGCGGCGGCTTTCCCCTCCCGGCGCGAGATTGAGCGGCGTGAAGGTCAGCGCGGGCGAGTCCTTGAGATCGCCGGGCATGAGCATGCGTCCGGGCGACAAGGCCGGAATCAGATGGCTTTCCACCCGGCACTTCTGCAAATAGTCGGCGAACAGACCGGCCCCGGTAATGGCCACGGCCTCGTCCTCATCAGCTTCTGGATTGACGCCGCCCAGAAATGCATGCCAGTCACGCGCCAGTTCCAGCCGTTGCGGAGCATGGCTGAGCGCCAGTGTCTCGGCGGACCAGTTTTCGTAACTCATCCTGAGCAAGGAAAGATCGAGCAGCCATTCGCCGGGATAATCGACAATATCGAGATGAAGTACCGCAGTACCGAACTGACGGCGGATGAGTGCGGTTGGCTCAAATTCGAGCGTCAGGCGGAGCTGGCTGATGCGGTCAGTGCTTTCAGGCCAGCGAGGCGGCGAGCCGGTCAGCATTTCGAGATGTTTTTCGTAAGGAAAGCGGGGAACGCTGTCGTCAGGCTGCGGCTCCAGATACGCCCTGAGCAACCGGCCCTGCGCCGCAGCCTGAAAGAAAGGCAGGCGTCCACCGGCGACCAGATTATGAACGAGCGCCGTTATGAAAACCGTCTTGCCGGACCGCGCCAGCCCGGTCACGCCAAGACGCAAGGGAGGTGTTATGAGATCGGAGGCATAGTTCTCGGCAGAGCGGAGAAATCCGGCAATGTCGTCGAGGATCAAGATGGCATCCCCAAGAGAGACCTCTGCAAAACAGCCTTCATTGTCAAACCCGCGCAAGCTGGTAAGACACGTACCGAATGCAACCCGTGTTTCGCTGTGGCGGTCTCCAAGGGGCGGTCAGTAACGCCGCCAGCGCGGGCGGATGGGATAGTAAGCTGGCCCGTCATCATATTCGTAATCGTCATCATAATAATCGGGGGCGTCTTCCTCGTCCTCTTCCTGCTCACGCTCCGCATAGTAAGCCGCGTCTTCCTCATCATAGCGGCCGTCCCGCCTGGCACGGCGCTTGCGGTAATTGTCGAACTCGGAATCCTCGTTTTGCCCATAGCCTTCCGGCTCGATATCATTCTCCTCGACTGCGTTACGCTCTTCCTCGAGACGGCTTAACGAACGCCGGCGGGGCTTCTGACGAACGTCGTGCTCGCCGTTTTCCTCCCTTTTGATCCGTGCCGTCTGTTCGCGCTCTTCAACGGTCGGCTCATCGATGATTACCGCGGGTGGCAGATAGCCGGGACGCTCTTCCTTGTCCGGAACGGCCGCAACCCGATCTCTATCGCCGCCGAGACGGGTAAAGCGCAGCTTGCTTGCGCTGCTGCTGTCCGAATAGCCGGTAATCTTGCAGCCATCGCCGGAATAGATCGGCGCCTGACCTTGCAGGACGACCTCACCCTTCGCCTTGTCGAATGATCCTTCGACAAAATAGTCGATCGGATCGCACCCTTTGCGGAAAAGCTTCGCATAACCGGACAGGCGTCCGTCTTGCTTTTCCTCGCCATCGAAAAGGATCGTGCCTGTCGATACACCGGCAGCCTTCAGCGTTTCGCGCGGCTGCTCATAAACGAAACGGTGCTTCTTGCCATTCTCGACAAGCTTCATGATGGAATCATTGTGATCCCATTCGGCCCCTGCCGCCCGGACCGGGAGCGCCGCCATCGAACAGGCCGCAAATGCAACGCCAGCAAATACAATATTATGAAAACCACGCATCACCCGATCTCCTTTAACCGTTCGATCGCCGCATCCTTCAGGCTAGCCACAACAGATGTTTACATTTGGTTATCAATTCGAGCCGCATTCATCACTTTCGGCTCGATATGGGCATCCTGTTCATCGATTGCTTACCGCACCAGAGTACACAAAGGACGGTCGCATGGTCCAAGCCCAGCTTGAAGACTGACCATATAGCAGCTTTTTGGCTTCAAAAAAACTTTGCAGCGAATATTCCGCAGCTTATTTTGCCAATCCCGTCCTGCTCCAGGCAGAATATTGTCGTGAATAAAGTGTAAACACGATTTAAGTAGAATTCTTCACAGGGTTAGCCGGTTTTATTTACCTAATCATAATCCTTCATGGGTCAGATTGAACCAATGGTTCAGTTTTGCTTGTGTGAGGAGGTGTAAGATGGGGTTTCTAGACGCATTTTCGGCGACGTCCGGCTTGCGCCAGCTTGCCGCCGCGGCATCATCGAGCGTACCCGATGCGTTCCGCGATATAGAGCCTGAGCTCGATTTCCCATGGGAAACGGAAACCGTCGAGGATGAGCTGATTGAGGCCGCGCCAGCACGGGAACCGGCTCCACGGCAGTCCTTCCTGGTGTGCGAGCAGTCGGGGACGACCGGACGGGGCGAGCCGATTTTCAGCCGGGCGTTTGCGTCCTATGACGATGAGCTGGCACTCAGCGAAGACGGCTATGTCATCAATGACGCAGGACAGTTTCTGCTTGGCATCAGGCTGGACAGCAAGGGCAAACCGGCATCGGACGCACTGCAGGTCATGCGTCTCGACATGAGCGGCATTCCCACGACCGGGACAAGCCGTATCGGTTATCGCGCCAATCTGCCCTCCTATCCGATGACGGCCAATGCGGATTACGACATCGACGGCAGCGAACTGCTCGACCCGATGATCTTCTCCCGCGATCCGTCCGCACATGGCTCGGGCGTCGTCCTTGGCGACGATCGGCTGAAATTTCTCGACCGTTCACTCGCGGGCGGCTCGATCGAAATTATCGCACCGGATGGCGCAAAGCTGAAGGTCGTCATGCGCTGGGCAAAGATGACGTCATTGCGCAGCGCGGGCCGGGATAGCTGGAATCTTTTCTACCGTGTACGGAAAGATTCACGCAGCGGTGAGGTCGCCTGGAAGAATGCAGGGTACCGTTTCGTGTTCGGCGGCGATGGCCGTCTCGAAGATGGCGGTCTGGTCGTGCCGATCATGGATATGATGATTGACGGCGTCAGGCTCGGCAATCTCTCGTTGATCTTCGGTCCCGGGGGCCTGACGCAGTTTGCCGATCGCAGCGGTCTCGTCAAGACGCTGGAAACCGAATCAGATGGCTGCATTGGCGGCGCGTTCACCGGCCTGTCCATGACCGGACGCGGACGGCTTTTCGCGCACTACGCCAATGGCGAAATGCTCGCGGTGTCGGATGTCAAATTCTCAGGCGAGGAAGACTGGTTCGCCAGCCGCTATGACGTATCTCAAGAAATGGTGAGTAACACTATCGCCTACGCCGCATAAGCTGCTGGTATTGCTTGGAAGACGGTCCGCAAGCAGAAAAGCGTGCGGGCCGCTTTCATTTTTTATTGCTTGACTTGGGAACGATAAAAGCTAAATACGTGCCGCAAGTCGGCAGGTGTTAACGTATTCGTATATCTGCCATTGATGAAGACGATAGCGCATCGAAAGATTGCCGAGAGGTTCGAATGGGCGGCTCTGATCTGCCTGAAGACTATCGACCGTCAGGAGACGAACCGTTCATGAATGAGCGTCAGCTCGTCTATTTTCGGAAAAAGCTCCTTGACTGGAAAGAGGAAATCCTGGCTTCCAGTCGCGAAACACTGGAAAACCTGCAAGATACCGGCCTTCATCCTGATATCACGGACCGCGCAAGCTCTGAAACGGAGCGTGCGCTTGAATTGCGTGCGCGTGACCGTCAGCGCAAACTCATCACCAAGATTGATGAAGCCTTAAGCCGTATTCAGGACGGTAGTTACGGATACTGCATTGACACCGGTGAACCAATCAGCTTGAAACGGCTGGAGGCCAGACCGGTCGTCGAACGGACCGTCGAGGCGCAGGAAAAACACGAGCGCCGCGAGAAAATCTACCGGGACGACTGATCGCGGCTTCATTTGCAAGCATATTGCGATCATTTTGTTTTACGGGGTTTTATGGCTGTTCTCGTTACAGGTGGTGCCGGTTATATCGGCAGCCATATGGTGCTTGAGCTTCTCGATCACGGCGAGCGCGTCGTGATTCTTGACAATCTGTCCACAGGTTTGAGGCGGCTTGCGCCGGACGATGCGATCTTCGTGCAGGGCGATGTCGGCGACGATGCGTTACTGGATAATCTTCTGCCGAATTATGAGATCGAATCGATTCTGCATTTCGCCGGGTCGATTGTCGTGCCCGAGTCGATCAAGGACCCGCTTGGCTACTACTACAACAACACAGTCAAATCCCGCGCCCTGATGGCGGCCGCTGTCCGGCACGGCGTAAAGAATTTCATCTTTTCGTCGACAGCGGCGGTTTACGGAACGCCAGAGCAGGTGCCCGTCGTCGAAGGCGCGCAGAAAGCCCCGATCTCACCGTATGGCTCTTCAAAGCTGATGACGGAGCAGATGCTCGCTGATGCAGGTGCGGCGCATCCGCTCCGCTATTGCGCCCTTCGCTATTTCAATGTTGCCGGGGCCGACCCGCAATCGCGCTCGGGCCAGTCATCCCCCAAGGCGACGCATCTGATCAAGGTCGCCAGCGAGGTTGTGACCGGGCAAAGGCCCTATATGTCCGTATTCGGAACCGACTATCCCACACCGGACGGCACCTGCATCCGCGACTATATCCACGTCACGGATCTCGTCCGCGCGCATTGGCACGCGCTGCAATATCTGCGCGATGGCGGCGAGAACATTGCGATGAATTGCGGCTATGGACGCGGCAGCTCCGTGCTCGAAGTCATCGAAACGGTCAAACGGATTTCAGGCGTTGATTTCGATGTGCGCATGGCGGAAAGGCGCGCAGGCGATCCATCCGAGCTTGTCGCCGGGACGAGTCTCATCCGTGAGCGCCTGCCTTGGAAGCCCGAATTCGACGATCTCGATGTTATCGTCGAGCACGCATTGAACTGGGAGCGCAAGCTCAAAGGCAATAAATTCTCGACGACCCATGCCGCGGAATAACTCTGCAAGCCAGGTCTGCACAAGCGACGATTCCAAGCGCCATCACTTGTCCCTGGCACTCAGTTTGCAGCATTAGGCGCAGCTTCTTCAGCCTCACCGCCTTCAACAGTCATTTCCGACGACTCGTTCAGATCGTCTGGACCGTCCAGAAATATCAGCCCATCTTCGATGGACACGATTTCATTGCCTTCGAATTCATACTCCTGACCATCGGGCATGGTGATCGTACAACCCTTGACGCAAATATCGTCAATTACCTGAGAGGGAGACGCTTTGAGCTCCTGTCTCTCGCCGCCATCCAGATTGGCCATGACAAATGTGTAATCTGTGGTATCGCGATTCGTAAGCTGAAGCGCAGCCGCATATTGGGGAGCAAGAAAAACACAAAGGCCAGCAAGAACCGCAAGCGTCTTTATCATCACGAAACTTTCTGATATGGGAAAGAAAAGCAGAAATTTTAAAAGGGAAGCGTTATCGCTTCCCTTCCATCGTCGTGAAACTGGATTACTTCTTGCCGCTCTTCTTGGAATCTGCGCCGGTCTTATGATCGGGTTTGGCGCCGGAGCCAGCTGGCTTGGATTTGCCTTTAGGTTGCTTTTCCATTTCTTTTCTCTTCTCTGAAATGCGACGTCAGACATCGCGTAGAAAAACTCTATAGCTGAGCGTTTTTATTAGACAAACGAATTTTTTCTTTGTTTTCTATCGAATAATTCGATGGATTGACTTGGGCACCTGAAATGGATGTCGCACTCGCCAAAACCTTTCTCGCCGTCATGGATACGGGCTCATTCGTGCATGCGGCGGAACGTCTTCATGTCACTCAATCAACAATCAGTTCACGGATTAAAACACTCGAAGACCTTCTGGGCCGCTCCCTTTTCGACAGATCGAAATCTGGTGTCAAGCTGACATCGGCCGGTCAGCATTTTCACAAACACGCCCTCGCCCTGCTCCGTATCTGGGAACATGCACGCGTCGAGGTGAAGCTGGCCGAAGCGCACCGGGACCATCTCGCAGTCGGCGCGCAGCCGAGCCTTTGGGATGGCTTTCTGCTCTACTGGCTCTCATGGCTTCGGGGAAATCTTTCCGACATCGCCGTAACGGCAAACTCAGCGTCATCGGTTCAGCTTATGGATCGACTGACCGAGGGAACGCTCGATCTCGCCATCATGTATCGGCCGAATGAGCGCCCCGGCCTGATCATCGAGCATCTTTTCGACGAGGAACTGATCCCGGTCTCGGCCAGCGGCAATATCCAGCCACCCTTGCCGGACTATATTTTCGTTAATTGGGGGCCGGAATTCGAGGCGGATCACGCGCTCGCTTTTACAAGCAACCGCATCGCCGGTCTTACGCTCAATCTTGGGGCCATCGGTGTCAGCGCATTGTTGGCCGCTGGTGGCGCCGGATATTTCCCGGCCCGGACCGCGCGGGTTCATATCGAAGCAGGCAGGCTATTCGAGGTGAAGGGATCGCCGCGTTTCGTCTATCCGACCTATGCGGTTTACCCGGAGGACCGCGACGAAGAGGCGTATGAGCCGATACTCACATCACTGAAAAAGCACGCCGCCGATTTGAGCTGAAGCGCTTGTTGCATTGGAAGCATGCGCTCTTCTCCCGCTGCCTCAATGCTCAAACTGGAGTGTCAAGAGCGGATATCATCCGGAGTCTGAACTGTCCGG